>JAAENL010000357.1 GCA_024224435.1 Halieaceae bacterium | reverse complement strand
GGGAGTTAACGAGGTCCTGACTTACCTCGGCCGCAACCTCTCTCACCTCAGACCAACTTGCCAGTGCACCTGCGAAGCCATGCACCATCTCCCTGAACCGACTGAAGAATTCGGCCTCCGTCATAGCTTCCGGAATTCCGCCAATCTCCAAAGGGCTCGAAGGAGATGATAACGTTTGGTTATATTCCTCTAAAGCGCGATCCAGTAATTCCTGCAGTTCAGGTGATTTCAGTCCTTCCGCCGCAACGCACCGATCCCCGTACAACATCAACATATTCGCGTGACTTCGCGCCAGGCTCGCTCGAAAATCAAGCCGCAGCCGCTCATCGCTGCGCATTGATACTCTTTCCAACTCCGAAGACAGACGCGTAAGGTTCTGCTCAGGAGTGGCTCCACTCTGCGGATCTGCTGAACTTGCGATCCACTGCGAAACTTGCCCCAGATGACCTCCGCATTCAAAGGCGTCATCCACGCTGAAGCTGCGCTCTTCTACAGGCAGGTGAGGCACGCCCCAGGGATATTCCAGCACGGCGCCATCTGGATGCATAGATAACAGCATGGCGCCAAATAGCATATCCTCACCACGAAAAACGGGAAAATAAGGCGGTAAAAGATAGCTATTATCCAACCCCGTGATTTGTGAGATCACTGACAACTTAAAAAATTTCGCCCGCGTACAACCTAGCCAAACCAGACGGTTTTCCAATGCCGCTCGCACCCCCTGCGGCTCCTGAGCCAGACGGCGTAGACTGGCATCACCGAGGGTGAGACCCCAGTGAACGGAACCCGTTCCGGGGTCACCTAGCGTGCCATTCTGCGTGACCAGTATCGGCGACTCCGGCTCGAAAGCATTGGCGACAGATGCACTGCAATCTTGTAACTGTTCTGCTGCGAAGCTACCCTCGTTTAATTCTTTGAGTGCACTGCTCAGGTGGCTTCCCAGAAAACGTGCGTGTCCGGATAGTGGATCAAAATCAGCTCGCTTGACCGCAGAAAACATTTCGTCTTTGCTTTCGAAAAAACCCGCCTGCCGCACCCCAATGGCACCAACACTTACGCCTTTTTCTGCGATGGGCGACAGGATGGTTTCGAGTAATACATCATCGTCTATCATAAGCGCTCGGTGACCGACGGAGAACATCAAGCACACATTTCGAGCGCGGCCGAAGGTGGCGAAGTCCTGCCACATCTGTGCATCCAAAAGGAAGCGAATGTCCCGCTCGCACTCGGGAAGACGAGCTATCAGACCCTCTATCAGGGCCTGCTGTTCGCTCGCACCAATATAATGTATTTCACGAACGCTGGTGCGATTGAAGCCACCAACCAGTTCCCGGTTAGCGTCTCGGTTTTCACTGGCCCGAGAGTCATCTACCACAAAAACATTATCATGCTGTGCCAGCTCTTTAACCTGCCGCATGGATTGCAGCAGGCGCTCCAGCGCCGCTGGCCGATCGCAGGTAGTTACAAATACACGGGTCGGCGGCAATTCCCTCGCTGATTCCTGTGCCAGCCGTGCAGAGATATCGCTGGCGTGAAGCAAGATACCCGCCGTGTCTAGCTGCTCGAGAGCACTCACCGCCACAGTCTCCTGCCCCTTTAATTCAGGACGCGTTCTAGTAAGGTGCTGTGCATGCGCGGTGATGGTTTTGAAATTTGTACAGGTTTTCAATCCCTCAGCAACCTGCGGAGATATGATCAGCTGATTTCCGTTTTGGCGGTTGATCACCATGACCATTTCCGAGTTAATCTCGATAATTTCACAGTCAGAAAAAGCCACCAGAGACTCTGATGCATCTTTATCGTCAGCACTGGGCGTGTAAAATGAAATCGAGCTGCCCCCTTCTTCTGCCATCGCTGTTCCACTCTGTTCTTTAAAGTAGCGCGTAGTGTAGGGGAAGCGGAGCGAGAAACAAAGTTCATGTGCCTGACCAAGATGGCTAGGATACACTACCGCGTTACAAAATCGGTCCCAACATGGCGACAGCATTATTCCACAGGCGGCGCCCCAACGGCCAGTTGGCCACCTCTTCCGGGGTAACCACTCGGGCGCTATCGAGGTAGACCTGCTGCCGCTCCCGCACAGACGCGGTTACAGATGGACTGTAGATCAGAATATTGTTTTCAAAATTCAGATCAAAACTGCGCTGGTCCATATTGGCAGAACCAATCAGGGTAATATCACCGTCGAGAGTCAAGGATTTACTGTGAAGCAGACCGCCCTGATATTCGTGAATGTGCACACCGGACTCCAGCAGTTGCGAGTAGTAGCTTCGACTGGCTGCCGCGACCTCCCGAGAATCATTCCTGGCGGGGAGGATCAGAGTAGTCTGAACTCCCCGGTATGCCGAGGCACACAACGCCTCCTGCATAGCCTGAGTCGGGACATAATAAGGGGTCGATATCACAAGTTCCCGGCGCGAACGGTAAATTAAGGACAAGTAAAGCTCGGGCATTGCGGAATACCGAAGAATCGGACCGGACGCCACCACCTGGGCCACCGCATCGACATGGGCCAACTGCTCCGTGGCTTCCTGAGCGCGCGGTACGACCTCCTCACCCGTATAAACTGTCCAATCCATTTCAAACAGGGTCTGATTTTGCTGGGCGATGGGGCCAGTGAAACGGAGCATAAGATCAACCCAGGGCGCAAACTTCGCCTTGATGCGGAACGCGTCATCAGCACAGTTTTGCGAGCCGCAGTAGGTAATTTCTCCGTCGATAACGACAATCTTGCGGTGATTGCGCAAGTCCATGCGCCCCTGCAAAGGACTAAGAAGCGGGTTACCAAGGGGTAAGGCCACCGCTGTTCTCACACCAGCTTTAGCCATTCTTTTCCAGATTCTAGAGCGCAACAACTTGCGAGAGCCCAAACCATCGACCATCGCCCGGCACGAGACACCACGTTCCGCAGCGCGCGTTAGCGCCTCTGCCACCTTGGCACCACTGCCGTCTGTCAGCCAGATGTAAAACAGTACATCGACCGTGGAACAAGCTGCATCAATATCAGCAACGATTGCCTCTATCGCTGCGAGAGAACTCGACATCAGCTCTGCCTGATTCCCGGCCACCGCGGGAAATCCACTGATGGAATACCCCACGCTAAACAGATGGGCGTATTCACTGGGGACGCAATCGGGGTTATCTGCGCTATGCTCCTGACCGGAGCTGAGGTTTTTTCGGGTATCCGCGAGCGCGAGCATGGCCTTGCGGTTGCGCCGGCCAATGTTGGTCTCCCCGAGCATGAGATAGGCAATGATACCGACCAGCGGCAGAGCCAGGACTACCACTAGCCAGGCGATTCGTGAGGTAGGCTGGCGACGCGGGTGCTCCAGAACACGCATTACGACAGCGATCTGTACCATCACATGCAGTATAAAAAATATTTCACCAGCACTAAGCATGTCCGCAGCTTGCCCTATCACGTAAACCTCAGCAAGCATCCTATCCAATAAAATCAGGTTGGATATTCCGCAAATTTGAATCCGGGCGCGGCTGCATGGCAGAGTGGTATGATTGAAGCACAGGCACAAAGCGAGACCCCCCTCAGTAATGACACAGACCCGCAGGCAAACACATCGCCAGCGCCTTATTGAGCGCAGCGGCCCTTGGCCCTTCATCAGTCGGAAAAGAATCTTGCGGGCGGACGGCGTCACGGATGAGCTGCAATCTCGCCACGTGCGCAAAGGCCTGCACCCCCAACGTCATCGCCTACGGGCAGACTTGAACCAATGGATAGGCGCCATTTTCGCACTGGGTGCTTCCCTATTCGCCGCCGCTAGCGGCTTGTCTTTGATGCCAGAGATTGCGAAACAACTGGCGCTGAACAATACACACATAAATGCTCTCTTCTTTGCTGGCTCGATCCCGTTTACCACGGCGGCCTACCTGCAACTGATTCAGGCAGCCAATGCACCAGCCTGGGAGCACCCTGCCACGGTCAAGAAAAAATTTAACTGGTTTGGCTGGCGCCCCAGGGATATCGGCTGGCTAAGCTGCATTCTGCAGTTTGCCGGCACGCTGCTGTTCAACATAAATACCTTTGATGGCATGCGCACAGACCTCAGCTGGGTGGCGGCCGATCTACTGGTGTGGGTGCCCGACCTGATAGGTTCACTATTTTTCCTCAGCTCCGGCTATCTGGCTTTCGTAGAAGTCTGTCATCGCCACCTGGCATGGTTACCGGGATCGCTCAACTGGTGGATTACACTATTGAACCTCGCCGGCTGCGTTGCGTTTATGATCGCAGCCGTTTATAGCTTCACTCCTTCTGCAGGGGACGTAATCACGAATACGAACATTGCAATCGCTTTTACCCTCGCGGGCGCTATGGGATTCCTGAGCGGCTCCCTCTTAATGTTGGCCGAATGACAACGAATTATGGCCTGCACAGGCATAGTCGACCTAAAAGCAGTGCACTAATCTTGTTACCTCAGGCAGCAGCGATTTGCTCGCATGCTTACGGTTTCGCACTGCCCGTTTCACTTGGTGATGACACTCTTCGTAAGCTAGCAGCCCTTGACAGAGACAAAGGCGAGATAGCGAGACCATGAACATTTTTCCGCTCCGGGGTGCTCTAGAAAAACCCCTCCTGCTGCGCCTCGCGTTATCTATCGCAGCTGCAGCCTGGCTTTATCTGAAATATGAAAATAGCTGGCGGCAAAATCAGCTGGATAGAACGATCCACATGAAACGCGCGGTATTTCCCGGAGGTAACGAGTGATAAACAGAGAGAAAAACGTGCCGTTCGGCATTTATTCGAGCGTTGCACTGCTCATTTGCATACTTGCGCACTGGACAAACGAGGTTCTTGCTGCCGCCGAAAGGCCCAACATCGTGATAATCGTAGCAGACGATCTTGGCTGGAACGACGTGGGTTTTCACGGCGGCGATATCGATACGCCTTCACTGGATCGACTGGCGGCAGAGGGTAGCGAATTGAATCGTTTTTATACCACGCCCATTTGCTCCCCGACACGGGCTGCCTTGATGACCGGGCGCGACCCTATCAAGCTGGGCGTTGCTTATGGCGTAATATTTCCATGGGACAATAACGGCATACACCCCGATGAGCATTTCTTGCCGGAATCATTTTTGCGGGATGGTTATCAGACCGCCATGGTGGGCAAATGGCATCTCGGCCATGCACAAATGACATACCATCCCAATAATCGTGGTTTCGAGCATTTTTATGGCCACCTGCACACCGAAGTAGGTTTTTTTCCTCCCTTTGCTAATCAGGGCGGCAAAGATTTCCAGCGCAACGGCATATCGATCAATGACGAAGGCTACGAAACCTTCCTTCTGGCCGACGAAGTATCGCGCTACATCGGCGAGCGCGATCGTACTCGGCCTTTTTTTGTCTACATGCCCTTCATCGCTCCCCACACACCGCTGGACGCTCCGCAGGAACTGCAGGATAAATACAAAGACATCGATATTGATCTCGCACCTGCCCGCGCCAAGCAGACAGACGACACCAGACGGATTTCAAAGCTGATCGGCATGGACAGCGCTCG
Source organism: Halieaceae bacterium (assembly GCA_024224435.1). Lineage (GTDB taxonomy): Bacteria > Pseudomonadota > Gammaproteobacteria > Pseudomonadales > Halieaceae > Marimicrobium. Next base: position 12,822 of record JAAENL010000357.1, on the reverse strand, counting down.
GCCTATGTACGCCGCCGTAGTGGATGCCATGGATCAGGCTATTGGACAGGTACTGGATACCCTTGATGAGGAAGGAATCACAGAAAACACTATCGTACTTTTCTTCAGTGATAACGGTGGCGCCGCATACTCCGTTGGAGGCGCTGACAACGCGCCTCTGCGTGGCGGCAAGGGCGAGACGTTTGAGGGGGGTATCCGGGTAGTATCAATTATGCGTTGGCCCGGTCACATCCCCGCAGGCGAACAGTTCACGGAGATCATGACGGCGATGGACGTCTTCCCAACGCTAGCAAGTGCCGCAGGAGTAAAACCCCTCAATCAGAGAGCATTTGATGGTCGAAATATGTGGCCCGCCATCGCTGAAGGCCAACCGATGCCTCGTTCCGATCTGATCTATTTTGGTTCTGAAACACCCATCTACGGCCACTTTAACCTCACCGCATTCAACGACGAATGGAAGCTTGTTCAGGAAATAAAGCAGGACCAGTTGGAAACGTCCGTGACAAACTACCTGTTCCGAATCAAGGAGGATCCCAACGAGTACAATAACCTAGCGCAGGCACATCCGAAGGTCGTACAGCGGTTATCTAAAAAAATACACGATTGGCGAGCGCTGTATCCCATTAACGGGACACGTAGCCAACTGGTGCCACCACCCGGATGGCGAGCGCCGCACGACTGGGCGACTTATCCGAGGAGTATCGAAGAACTTCAGCCAGGCACAGCACCTGGCATGGCTCCCAGTCCGACCACTGAAGCTATTCTCGACTGGCAACACGGTGATCGCGGGCGATTGATTTACGACTGCAAGCCCAAGTGGTGGTTGGGAGGCTTCTGTCAAGCGAGCGACTGAGCACGCTAGCTCGCGTGACTAAAACCGTGACACGGTGACTTTCAGCGGCGCGATTGATAGCTTCAGATAGCATCGTTGCCGTCGTCTTTGGGCCATACGAATTTTGCTTCTTGAGCCTCAATACGGACGAAAGCGATGGCGACTGAAGTCATCTAGTCCATTTCGCTTGTTGTGGCGGCAGTACTGGCAAAGGACATAAAGGGATCGTGGCACCCCCCAAAGCGGTATACACCACCAAAACCCAGTGCTTCCCGCTCAGCAGCCATTGCGCACTGGATCAAACATCAACGATGCATCGATTTTCAAGTCAGCCTTAATCCATAAGATCGGCTGGCCAGTCCCGCGGCACATTGGTAGTCCAGCGCGGACTCCGCCTCTCAAAAAAAGCCGTACCCCCCTCCATGGCATCCGGTCGAGACAAGGTATCGTGCAAGGCCTTGGTTTCCCATTCGACCAGCGCCTCCCGCCCCATATCCAGTCCTTGCCAGAGCAGGCGCTTGTGCATGCCCATAACCAGTGGAGAACAATTGATCATCATATCCCTGGCAATCTCCAGCGCGGTTTCAAGCACACGATCTGCTGGGACAACGCGAGTCGCCAGGCCCCACTCCCCGGCCTCAGCACCCGTGAGTTTTTGAGCCCTGACGATTAACTCGAATGCGCGCTCAAATCCGACGATACGCGGCAACAGGTATTCCATACCGAAATCCACGAGTGCGCCGCGTCGGTTCTGCAGGAATCCATACTTTCCTTCACTGGCAAATATCCGCATATCAGCCTGCATCGCTATCCCCAGGCCAACCCCTAAAGCATGGCCATTGACCGCAGCGATGACCGGCTTACGCAAGTCCCATGCCTGCATACTCAAGGGACATGAACTGAAATCTGTCGCTTCCCCTGCCCCGAATGTATCTCCGTCGCCGCTAAGATCCGCTCCTGCACAGAAGGCATTTCCACTACCGGTCAGTACGACCACAACCACTGAGTCATCCTCATCGCACTGACGATAATACTCACCCAAACCTTCGCGAATAGTTGCATTAAATGTGTTCATTGCTTCAGGTCGATTGAAGGTGATCAGGCCGATGCCTTCATTGATGTCCAGCGTTAATTCTTCGCTCACTCGTCATCTCCTTTAGACAAAGTTTTAGGGAGCACTGGTGATCGCCACATCGAGTCGCACTCGCCCCCATGGCGTGCCGAAATGCACTCTGCCATCCTCGTCGATAAGAGTGCCAGAAAATAAACCGTTATAACGCTGTCCACCTATTACATAGTGGAACTCTGACTCTCCGGTGTCCCAATCAAGACCCTCCAGCGTCCACTGGTTCTCCCTGGCCCCGATAAAGTAGACTCGATTAGCGCCCACGCTGACCATGGGCACGGTTGACGGCGAACTGATAGCGCTATTTACCCAGCTATTTTCAAGCCGCCGAATAATAGGGTTCCAATGGAACTTCTGCACTCCATAGGGCTGATAGGCGGGGTTACTGCCGAGCAAAGAAATCAAAAGAGTCGACGCCCGCTCTGGCAAATACCAGGGAATGTTGCGTGGCGTATTGTTCACCACAAGGGCACCGTAACCGGCAACCACCACGGACTGTTCCGACTGTAACGCTGCAAGCGCAGGATCGCCCATATTGGCTGGCAACATGCCGGCAATGCGTCGGTCGGGTGCGCCCTCAGGCGCCTTCCAGCCCTCTGGGATGGCATCCCGCCAAAACAACACCACATTCATCAGGTCTTGTCCGTCGGTAATCACCACAAAGCGGTCTTCGTCAGCAAAACCCATCAAGGACGGTGTCGCACCTGAACCCTGCCCCCATTCATTTAAATAGCGAGCCGTCCACGCGCCATCTTTCTCGTCGGTACTCAGGCGCTCACCCGTCCACACCACCTTGTGCATATGATCCTGCGATGCGATATAGATACCACCCTCGTCGTCGATAGCAAAACCATTACGCACCCAGCCTTTTCCCGCAGCGCCTGTCGCCTTGTCTTCTGCGCCCTGACTGTGGAGCATACGAATTGAATGGACCTCACTGAAGTCGGTATCTACTGCCGCAATATAACCATGTTCGGTAGCGACAATCAGCCAACCGTCATACGTCATGTTCAGACCCATCACGGGCCCCGTCATTTCCACTGGCAACTGAAATTGTTCTTTCTTTACGATGGGTGATTGAGAAACCAGGGGATCCGCATCGCCGTAGGTAGTTATCTGGCCCGTTTTACTGCCGACATAGTAGATGTGTTCACGATCAAGCACGGTATAGAGATTGGCGAGATCACGCAGTTTATTCATTTCACCGAAAGCTCGGTATATGGATACTATTCCATCGTTACTTTGCTCAAACTGCCTGATTGACTCGTCTGCCCGAGTCTCGTCATATACCGCCACGCCAGGAAAAATATATTCATCGACAAGCTCCCAACTATCGTAGTCGATCTTGACAATGCGGTCGATGCCATTGCTCCAGAACACACGTTTCCCATCGGCGTAGACACCCGACGTGACAGCTCCAAAATGTGCTGGCCCTACGTGCTGGTATTGAATTTCTTCTGTTCGTAACTGACGAGATGGTCCCGCAGGCCCTACTTGAAGCACAGCATCCTGCTGAGCCGGATTGCCATGTGCCAAGGAATAACTGGAATCGGCCAAAAAAGAATTAACCGGTGGCGGGTTGCCCGCATGCAACAAACCAGCAAGAGCCGCTAAAAATAGTCCCATAGTGACTCTGAAGATCATAATTCCTCCATGCAAAGCGCCTCGTTCGACCATGAACAGTTCATTATTAAAAATGATAGTAAGGTGCCGGTAACGCTTAACCCATGACGGAAACGGTCAACAATCACCGGCAAAAATGACGACAGAAACCTACGCTTTTTCACCGTGGTGTCGGTCGAGAAAGTCGATCAACTTGTCAGCCCAACGCCCAAAAATCCGACGTGCATCGGCCTGATTAGACACGCTGGTACTCCACTGAACAACGCCGCTGGGTGCACGCGCGGTGCGCCTGTCTACTGCGCGACCCAGTATCTCTCCGGACACTGAATCAAACAGCTGAATGTAGAGCGTGGCCGCGCCGGAGGTTGTTGTGAAACTGCGACTGCGTCCCGGGGTGCGCGTATCCGGCGCCGTGATGTCCAGGTCTATGATGGCAGGACGTACAACAAGCACATCATTCGCAGCGACTTCGACCACCTCATAGCCCGCTGACTCAAGACGATCAGTGAACACGCGTGCGAAAAGGGTCGCCACATCGGACTTGATGCGCTCCATATCCCTCACGGTGACCCTGCCGGAACGACTCCGGTTTTGATCCCGCTGCCAGTTCGTCCGGAACGCCACATGTGGCTCCAGAACCGCCACACGCGTGAACACACTAAAATCGGCATCGGGATCAATAAACGCCTCGGCAACACTCGAATTTTCTACTTCCACCAAATTATCAAAGGTGCGCTCTGCCCCCTGCTCTGACTCGTCGTCCTTGTCATCTGCGTAGACAGGTAGACACAACAGCATAATGAATAACGCCACGATGGCGCGTCGTTTTTCTGTGAGCGTACTCATGTCGGATTACCTTTTTAAAAGAATTGATATTCGTGTTGTTTACCCTGTAAAAAAACCTGCGCGGAACTTTCCTGATGTCCGCGTCGATAGATACATTGCAGCCCTGCCACGTCGTCACGCGTAAGGAATGACTGCAAGTCTATAATTGTGAATCTACGAGAAGCAAGCGAGAAAGGTGATCTCGCACATGATCCGCCCTAAATTTTCGGGGTATTTCCATGATTAAAACGGGGTGTGGGACAGCAGATCTGGCGGCATGCTACAGTGCGACCTGCAAATTTTTATACTAACGGAGCAACCAGCGATGGAAGAGGCGAGACCTGATGATAGCCGTGGTCCTTGCGCGGGCTACACCGTCTTGGAATTCGGCACTATGGTATCGGGGCCGATGGCAGGACAAAATCTTGGCGACCTCGGCGCCAACGTCATTAAAATAGAGCCCATCATGGGAGACACGGCGCGCTGGACCGGCCCGCCCGAACGAGATGGGATTAACGGTTTTTTTTCGCAGTTTAACCGCAACAAGCGCGCCATCTGCGTCGATATGAAATCTACGGAAGGTATTACTATTGTCCGTAAACTTGCACTCAGCGCCGATGTAATTATCTGCAACTATCGTCCGGGTGTAGCAGAACGTCTGGGCTTTGGTTACGAGAGTCTTCGAGAGGAAAATCCCGGGCTCATATTTGTGCTGGTGTCAGGTTTTGGCCCGGATGGGCCCTACTGCGAACAACCCGCTTACGACCTCGTGGTGCAGGGTATGACCGGTACAATGCCGACTCAGGGCAACGCAGGTCCGCCACAGATGATCCGCAGCGTGATCGCCGACAAGACCGCAGCGATTACTGCAGCCTCTGCCGCTCTGGCGGCGCTGCTGGCAAGAGAGCGCAACGGCGGGGCAGGCCAAATGGTGCACGTTCCAATGATCAACGCCTATGCGCAGATTGCGCTCCCGGACATCCTGACCGGCGAGACTTTTCGTCCAGTGAAACCGACGGAAAAATTTCTTCCGGATATTTTTCACGTGTGGACTTGTAATGACGGCTACCTTGTAGGGATGCCCATAGAAGACAAGCAGTATGCCAATCTCTGCAAGGCTCTTGGTCGAGACGACCTGGCTATTGACGAACGCTTCGCTCAATTGGGCTCTCGACTCAAAAATATCGACGAAATGATCACTCTGCTCGATGGAGAATTCAGCAATCGGCCGTGGCGGGAAACACTCGCTTCCTTGAAGGAACACGACGTGCCGTTTGCACCGGTTTATAATGCCGAAGATTTTATGGATGACCCTCAGGTGCAACACAACCGCACGGTATTTGATGCTGACGATCCTCGAGGCGGCACCACGCGATTTATTCGCTATCCAGGAGTGTTCGAAAAGACACCAGCCACTCTTCGTCGCCATCCACCTCGGTATGGCGAACATACCGATGAGATTCTTTGCGAAGCGGGTTACAGCGAAAAAGATATCGAAGCACTGCGCCAGTCACAGGCGGTGGCATAGTTATGCGCGCATGGCGAGTGACCCACTTTGGCGACCCTGCCGACGTACTCACGATGGAAGAGAATGTGAGCACTGTAAAGCCAGCCCGGGACCAACTCAAAATTACGGTAGAGGTCGCTGGACTGGGGCTACCGGACGTTCTGATGTGCCGCAATAACTACCCCTTCGTGCCCCCGCTTCCCTTCACGCCCTCCCAGGAAGCCACAGGTACTGTGACCGAGGTAGGTGAGAACGTGGATAGCGCACTACTGGGAACGCGCGTAATGGGCCCTACTGCTTTTCAACTGGGCCATGGCGGTTTAGCCGAAGAGTGTTTGCTAATGGCCCCCTTGGCATTGCCGGTGCCCGACACCATGAGTGGCGAAGAAGCGGCGGGGTTATTTATTCCTTTTCAAACGGCTTGGGTGGGCTTGGTGCATCGAGCACAGATGCGCAGGAGCGATACGGTGCTGGTGCTTGGTGCATCGGGCAGCTCTGGCAGTGCCGCCGTTCAGCTCGCAAAAGCAAAGGGCGCAAGCGTCATTGCGGTGGCTGGCGGAGAGCGCAAGACCGCTTTTTGCACACACCTTGGTGCCGATGCAGTGATAGATTATCGTTGTGAGGATATTGCAGAAAAAACAATGGAGCTGACCGATGGCGTCGGCGCATCTATTGTGTATGACCCTGTTGGTGGCAAAGCCGGACGAGCAGGATTCTCCGCAACAGCGTTTGAGGGGCGATTTGTCATCATCGGCTATGCCAGTGGTGAATGGCCAGCCATCACACTGCCAGAAACCCTGCCAAAAAATATTTCTCTGCTCGGTGCAATGCCGGTCGGCTATTCACCTGATTTCATGGCAGGCATTCACGGCGACTTGCTATCACATTGGGAGAAAGGCGATCTCAAAATCGTCGGAAATCGGACGTTCAATTTTGAAGAAGGTGGCAAAGCGATAGAACATATCGCAGCAGGCAGAGTAGAGGGCAAGATTGTCGTGCGTATCCAGCCTCGCCCTACCGAATGACTAATCGTCAGTCGGATCCGCCACGGCGGCTATCCAGTCGTCGTTCTCAAGCCAACGCTTGCGCAGAGCGCTAGTCAGCCCGGTTTTTTCAAATGCAGTTAGGAAATTTCTGACCAGGTTGGCGAATTGGGCATCATTTCCCGGAATGGCAATTCCAATGGGCTCCACAGCGATCGGTGGCTCGATAATTCCCAGACCTGCCTCGGGGTTACGCAGCATCGCCAATTTCAAAATAGGAATATCAGCAACCATAGCGTCGATCTTACCCGACAACAGTTCCTGTATACCCTCCTTGTAGTACTTAATGGCGTAAAGTGACGCCTCTGGCAGGTTTCTCTCCACAAAAAGAGCGCTCGTGGAGTTCTCCAGCGCCACCACCCGGACCTCCGGATGGTTAAATTCTGACGTCGAAATCTCGGCCTGCTTGACTCTTGCAGTAGTAAGCAAGGACTTGGCTGACAGGGTATAGGGGCCGATGAAGGTCACTTTACTGGCACGCCGTGGCGTGATCGCAACACCCGACATGACCATATCTACTCGCCCCTGATCGAGGGCGATCAGCAATTCACCAAAAGGTATCTCAACAATTTTCAGCTCGAGATTCATGGCAATAGCCATGGCCTGAGCGAGCTCCACATCGAAACCGACAACCGACCCGACCCTACTACGAAATGTAAAAGGTGGCTGATCCGCCGACATGCCCACCCGCAATGCATCCCTCTCTATCACTCCGGTGAGGACCGGAGTCTCTGCTGCAGCTGCCACAGGCAAAATGACTGCAACCAGACCCAACAAAAGACCGATCAGCACGCCGCGGTAGTGAACAAGATAGTGCATGAGTGATCCGATGATTGTCCAAGGCTTCCTGTAGCGACCCAGTATAAGAGCCTTGCAGGGTGTTTTCCACATCAAGCTATTACGCAGAAGGAAACGAAGCGGAAAACACGAGAACATCAGCTATCATTACCCTCCCAGTCACGCAGGTGATATTCTTCATTCCTATGACTCGTATCTTCCTCATAACGCTCGTATTGCTTGTTGCAACCCCGCTGTCTGTGGCGAGCCAGGGCGACAAACTGCCTGGTTTTGGCGAGGGAAACTCCGTATCCCTAAATCAGGAATATTTTCTCGGCCGCGCTTGGCTCATGTCATTTCGCCGACAGGCGCCTATTCTCCAAGACCCTGTATTACAGGAATATATGGAAAATCTGATTTTCCGTCTTGCGGCGAGCAGCCAGCTTCGCGAAAGGCGTCTCGAGGTCGTACTGGTGGAGAACAAAACGATCAACGCTTTCGCCGTTCCTGGCGGCATCGTTGGCATTCACAGTGGGTTGATCTCTCAAGCCCAGAATGAGGCGCAACTTACCTCAGTACTGACCCATGAATTGGCGCACCTGAGTCAAAGACATTTCGCGCGGGGCCTTGAAGCGCAGAAAAAGTCCTCTGCTGCATCGATTGCGGGGCTGCTGGGCGGATTGGTCATGATTGCAGCAGGGGCAGCAGATGCCGGAATAGCATCAGTCATGGGCGGCCAGGCCGCCGCACAGAACAGCCAGCTGCGTTACAGTCGTCAATTTGAAAAGGAAGCAGATCGCGTTGGCATGCAAAACCAGGTCAATGCTGGCCTCGACCCGGGAGGAGCGGCGGGCATGTTTACCGTTATGCAGAAGGAGTCTCGAAGCTACGGATCACGACCGCCCGAGTTCTTGCTTACGCACCCGCTGACGGAAAACCGCATCGCCGATACAAAGAACCGCGCCGCCACATACCCCAGACGGATTTACGAGGACAACCCAACCTTCCAGCTTATGCGGGCAAGAGTTGATCTGAGCTTCATAGACGATAAGAAAAAAGCAATAGCTGAATTTCGCCGTCGTCGGGCACGGGGCGGGCGCAATGCTGTGGCCGCCCAGTATGGGCTCATACTGGCATTGACAGAGAATGGTAACTTGACCGAAGCGCGCGAGTTACTTAAACCCATGCGCGAATTCGCGCCGAATAATATTATTTACGGTCTGGCCGAAGCGGATATCAACATCGCGGCGAAAGACTACGACGCCGCCATTGCGCAACTGAATGCCATGTTATCGCTCTCGCCTGGTAACCATCCGATTACCATGTCACTGGGCAGAGCCTATTTTGAAAGCGGTTATTACGGCAAGGCAGACAAACTATTGTCCCGGCACGCGCGACGCCACGCTTCAGATGTCAATCTTTGGTATCTGCTGGCCGAAGTACAGGGGAAAGGAGGTAATATTCTGGGACTTCATCAGTCTCGGGCAGAGTACTTCATGCTAAACGGAGCGATGAAGCAGGCCATAGAACAACTCAACTACGCTCTACCGCTGGCAACCAACGCAGTAACCATTGAGCGTATACACACACGCATTGCCTACTTTCACAATATTGATCGAGCGCTGAGGAACTTTGGCTAGAGCTGGACTGGAGAAAATTGACATGAAACGTCGATACGGTGCTGCGCGACGCAGTCATAGGTAAGGCACTTTCTACCTGCAACAAGAAGCAGGCATGGAAGACCTGTGTAAATATCCCGTCACCGCGCCAACCGAAGAAGATAGCAGAGCTGCGCCGTTATCATCTGACTATTTTTCGTAGAACAAATACTCCTGTGGCAAAGAGGAATAACTAATGGAGCTTGGACTATCGCCCGACCAGACCCATGCAGACTTCACCGAAATGCTTGAGCAAGGCGTTATGGCAGAATCATCCGGCTTTGCAGCCCTTTGGGTGCACGAACATCACTCCGCCGCCATGATGTATCCTGACCCACTCATGGCACTCGCCGCGCTCGCGCCTGTTACCCAATCCATCAAGCTCGGCACCAGCATGCTTTTGCTGCCTATTCACCACCCTGTGCGCATGGCGCAGTCAACTGCCATGCTGGATGTCTTGTCCGGGGGGCGCGTTCTGCTGGGCATATCTAACGGCTACTCGGCAACAGACCTGGCTGCCTTCGGCGTGACTGGAAAGCATCGGGGCAGACGTTTACAGCAAGGTTTGGAATTGGCTCGCCAACTGTGGAGCGGCAAGCCCGTGACCGCCATAGGCGATGGATTCGAACTCAATGATTTTGTCATGTTCCCGCCAACCGTCCAGCACGGCGGGCCACCCATTTATCTTGGAGGGCATGCAGACGCTGCGATAAAGCGAGCGGCCACACATGGAGACGGTTACTTTCTTAGCGCGACAGCTGGCTTACCCCAGCTAAAACCCCTGATCGAAACATACCAGTCCTACCTTAAAAGTGTGAGACGCCCTTTTGAAGGCGTATGGCTGAATCGTGTGACCTGTGTCGTAGAAAACACGAAGCAAAAAGAGTTGGCACGAACGTTTTTTGCCAAGGCACTGATAGCACTGTACGCCAGCTGGGGGCACAGTAACGTGACGAGTCTCTCAGAGCGGCAACGCAGTATAGACGACATATGCCGCAATAATCTTATTGTCGGCGAAGCCGACGAGTGCCTGGAACAAATCGCGCAATACCAGTCACTTGGCGTAACACATATCGCTTGTCTGACGAGCTTTGGCGGGCCACCAACGGAGGTGTCGCGCCGTTCGATCAATTTACTTGGTAAACATGTGATTCCAAAACTGAGTAAAGGCTCGGTCGAAACAGCGGACAGTCCCGGCTAGCTGGTCAGCCTGGTGTCGTAATCATCGCATCGCCCACGGGCTTACGCACCCAGATCGGGGCACTCCACGCACGCTCCTGCAGCGTCGCTGGCAAGTCCGGCCGAGGCTCAACACCCTCGCGAATGGCATCCCACGTAGACCAGCGACATGTTGGATTCTCCAATACGCGTAAATAGTAAAAAGCATCCTCCTCACTATCGAATTCAGGATCCTGCCAAAAAGTTAAAAGCTCGGGGTCTCCCACGTCATCCGTTGTGGAGCAATCCGCGAGATTAACCCTCGCCCCATTGTCAGGGCAGCGATACGTATCTGTGCCGGGAGACAACCCATCCGAGCAGGCTACGTCGTAGACTTTTTCCATCGGCTCGCCATTGCGGATAAAACCCTTGACCACCTGCAGACGTTGCAATGGCGTTCCTCTAGGATCGCCCGCCGCCCATAGCAAAAAGGTCGGAGTACCTGCAGCTGCCTGCAGTTCGCTTCCCATGGGAACCCCACGCTCGTAGGCTTGGGCTATCAGGTCATCCGCCTCCAGCATGGCCGAGTCAAAGCTATTGCCGGCAAAGAAACGCACCTTAATTCTTGGACCAGAGGTAGCAAAGGTCTCTTTGCGTCGAAATGCGTCATAGATGGATTCTCGAGTGTTCTCTTCCGCCCAGACACCGGCGATCCCGGACGCGCTCCAGGTTTCAAATCCACTGCCCGCGACATACTCGCGACCTTCAACTTCCTTAAGATTGCCCGGCGCGATCATTTTTATTACCGCGCCGTAGAGAAACGATGCAGGAACGGAGCCACGCCCTATCGGTTCGCCATCGAGGATTCCAGCCTTGGAAAAAAAGTTAGATTCATCATCTGTGGTGGCCGCCACATGGGTATCGCTTGCGGCGACAAAACCAAACTTAAATGGATTGGTGATGCCCTGTTGCTCCAATAAAAGACCGTTCTTCAATGCCTGCCTTACATAGCTGCCATCGGGCTTACTGGGGAGACTTGTACCTACCCGCAACTTATATATTTCGAAGTCTGCCCACTCGTCATTGGGAGACAATAGTGGGTGCGTATCAGAAGTCCCCTTGATCTGTGTAATCTCGACTAACGGTTCGTTTCGCATGCGCTGCAGAGCATAATTTTCATCAAGAGGATTACCCGCCCAATCAACCAGTTTAAACATCTGACCATTCGATCCGTTAGAATTATGGGGAATAGCCAGACTCTCGATACCCTGATCCCGTAAATTGTCCATCCAATCCCACAAATCCTCGGGGTTCAGTGAGTTCAATCGCGAAAATGGCAGAGCCGGTAACTTATCACTACCGCGGAAAATCACGTTGCGATGCAGATTGCCCCGGTCATCTGAGCTGGTCGTATATTCGTAGCCAACGAAAGTAGTAAACCTTCCCGGGTTGTTGTAAAGGTCTGCTGCTTCCACGATATCCAACCACGCTCGCCGACCAACATCATTTACCAGGTCTTCATCAATCGTGCCGGCCTGTATTCCCTCCAGCGTGTCAGGAACAAAACCGGCAAAGTTTCCCACCCGTTGCAATACACTATCGACTCCCATATTTGAGGGATGGTTCATATCGTGCACCGACTCTGCCACGGCATATTCAGAAAATTCCGTAGATGTATCTGCCGCCTCTTTCACCAGTCCGAGGAACATTGCGTGATCGGTGACTGCATAAAAATCGAGTGGCGTACGCAGCTGTATCTGGTACCCGCTCGGGTGTTGTATCGCCTCGCCCTGGGCGAACCGATAAGCATCATAGGGAGTAGCCGTCGTGCCGAAGGAGTAAGCGTCAAAAGAATACTCGGTGTGCACATGCAGATCCCCAAAATACGCATTTCGCTCTGTATTGGGTGGAGCAGACGTACGGTCCAGAAGATCAAGCACAGGTTTGAGCTGCTGATCATTACTGTCGTCTCTTCCACCAAAGTCATTGGCTTCATCGGATAGGGATCTGTCGCCACAGGCGGGCACCAGACAGAGGAGTGACAAGGCAAGTATAAGGCTACGAAGCATGGAATATCCTCAGGTGTTATAGGCGGGTGACTGCCGCTTGGTTTCTCTGCACAAGAGGACAGCCCAAAAGCGTTTGTGCGAGAGATGTGAAAGCCGCGGCTCTATAAAAATCACCGCGAATATCGCAAAATATTACTCTTATCGTTTGATTTCACTACACCGGCAGCCAGAAGTAAAGCCCGCGCCACTCAATACTCTGCATCT
>JAAENL010000356.1 GCA_024224435.1 Halieaceae bacterium | reverse complement strand
CTTACGCCCAAGGTGCCATTTCCCAATATGGAAGGTCTGATAGCCACGGTCTCGCAGCACTTCGGCAACCGTTACTTCTTCGGTCGGTAGGCCCTGCTCCTCGTAGGGCGGCTTGATCTCATCGATCTCAGGATAGTAGATACTGGAGGGGCCTTTGCGCCCCATGCTGGCGGTAATGCGCATTCCTATAGGCGCCATGCCGGCCGGCATGGGCGTGAACGCGAAGCCGGTTCGGGTAGGATAGCGCCCTGTCATCAGCATCGCCCGCGAAACCGCACAGGTGGCCGCACCGGAATAGGACTGGGTGAATACCGCACCCTCAGCCGCCAATTGATCAATATGGGGCGTCTGTACGCGCCCACCCGCCGGGCCCCTGCCAAACGTGGAAATATCGTTATAACCCAGGTCGTCGGCGACAATGAGAATGATATTGGGCGGGCGTTCGTCGGGCTCGTCGCTGGCATGGGCAGGGCCCTCGCTCCATGGAAGATCGCGGGGCGGGCCTACCTCGTAGGCGATGGATGACTGAATCTTAACCAGCGCCAGCATCAGGGGGATCTGGTTGATGTAAGCCAAACCTGCCAGCAAAAGGACCAGAGATAACCCGAAAATTGCGACTTTCTTCATCATGATTTACTCCAATCGGCTTACGCAGCCTTGAAGGTCCCGCCACAACAAAAGGCGATTACTCCGAAGTGACTGGCCAGAGGTCCCTTCACGGGAACGCCACGGGACATCGCCTGTTTAGCGTTATAAAAAAGGGCATAGGCCAGAAGCGCTATGCCCTAAAAGGTAAGAGCTGCCGTGTTAGCACGGTGCCCCGCCCCTGGATTGCCTAGAAGTCATAGCGCAAGGTGGCACCGTAGGTTCTCGGCGGCGCCAGGAAGTATTGATCCATACCGCTGAACAAAAAGGTGTTCGTGGTTTGTACCGCGTATTCATCGTCGGTCAGGTTCTTGCCCCAGATGGATATATTCCAGTTGTCGTTGCGCCAGCCGATCTTCGCGTTTAACGTCTCACGATCGTCGAAATCCTTGTCCTCCAGGTTCTCCTCACTTGTCGTGTTGGTCGCGTGATCGTCCATGAATATGTAGTCAGCGCGGAGGTAAACGCCGCCGTCAGCCAGGGGAAAAACCAGGGTGGCCCCAAGGTTGCCACTGAAGTCAGCCGTAAACGGCAGTGCATCTCCCTTATTGGGGCCAGCGGTCACCTCGTACTCGTGCATATATAACAGCCCAGCGGTCAGGGTCAGGTTGGGCAGGGGCAGCGCCTCCAGCTGTACGTCTATACCGGAAGTCTCAACCTCGCCGGCGTTACTGACAAAGGTGCCAATACCCGTGGGCAACTGCTGCTGAAACTGGTAATTCTCGATCTCGGAATAGAAAGCCGCCGCATTGAGGCGCATTCTTGAGTCAAGCAGGGTGGACTTCAGCCCCAACTCGTAGCTGGTGGTGTCTTCATCGTCGAACTCGCGTTCCTCTGGGGTACCGTTCACCCCGTTGAAGTTTCCTGACTTGCTCGCCGTGCTGGCGCTGGCGTAAATCATGCTGCTGTCGCCGATGTCGTAGGCAACCTTGGCCAGCCAGTCGACGTTGTCACTGCTTCGATCAAGCTTGGCGTCTATCGGTGTGGAGAAGAAGTTGAGGAGGGCCACGGTTGGCGCCAACGGTGCCGTCGAAACCGTCTCGCTGAACAGGTCGGCCTTTCTCTCCTCGTCCGTCCAGCGTAGCCCACCGGTGAGGTGCCAGCGCTCACCCAGGTGCCAGGTGGCCTGGCCGAACGCGGCTAAAGTCTCGTTGTCCCAGGTATTCTGATACCGGAGATCGTCGCCGGGTTGTACAATGAAGCCGATGGTCGGAAAGGGGAAAGGCAGGTCCTGCTGGTCGGCGATGGTGATGAAGTCTTCACCGACCGTGAGCGCTGGGCTCTTGTCGCCACGCTGGGTGGTCTGCTCGTAGTAAAACAGCCCCACCATGTAATCAATATTATCGCCAAAAGACGAATCCAGGCGCAGTTCCTGCGACAAGCTGTCTCCCTCATTGTACTCAAAAGTAGTGTTAAGCAAGTCCAGTTGCGAGCGATCGGGATCAACGCTGACGGTATAGTCGTAGTCGTTCCAGGCGGTAATCGATGTGATGGATCCCCAGTCCAGATCGTAGTCGATATGCAGCGATACCTGGTCGGATTCCATGCTGAATGATTCCTGGAAGCTGGTTGCCACGTCGTAATCGTAGGGATCGTTCTTGTCCGGTGCCAGACCCTGGTTAATCAGCTCTTGCTGAACTACTTCACTTTGTGTGCTATCAGCGCCACAACAGGTAGTGTCGCGATCTACATGGGCAGCGCTGAGTAGCACGCTGAGTCGGTCCGTGGGTTCCCACAGCAACTTGCCCTGCAGGTTCCAGTCGTCGGCATCGTTCTGGTCGTCCATCCCTGCGCCGGCGTTGTTATAGTAACCATCGCGCTGGTGAATGTTGCCCGACAGGCGGTAGGCCACCGTGTCACCCAGCGGGCCGGATGCCGTCGCGGTCAACTTCCCCATGCTGTAGTTGCCCACAGAGGCCTCTACATAGCCTTCGAACTCTTCCATGTTGGGTCGTTTAGTGATTATGCTGATGGCGCCGGCGTTGGTGTTTTTGCCATAGAGGGTGCCCTGGGGGCCCTGCAGTACCTCGATGCGTTCAATGTCGGTTAGATCCGCGGTGCCCAGCCCGGACCGGCCCAAGAAAACACCGTCCACGAACATGCCCACTGAGGGCTCAAGGGCCGGGTCGGACTGTGACGTGCCAATACCGCGGATCGTCAGCCTGGTGGTAAACGGGCTGGCATTAGCGTTGGCATTCAGGCTAGGTGTCATGACCGCAAGGTCACTGGTGTCACTGATGCCGGCTTCCTGGATGGTGTCTGCGCTGAAGGCGGTAACTGCCACCGGCACGTCCTGCAGGCTCTCCGAGCGCTTCTGGGCGGTAACGATCACCTCCTCCAACATCAGAGTTTCGGCATGCGTGTTTGACAGCATACCCATTGCTGTTAGGCCGATCGTCGCTTTTATCGCTATGGACAAGCGGTTCGAAAAAAACTTCTTTGTTGCGTCGCGCATACCTACTTCCTCTTATTTGTCTCGCTTTATTGCCTGCTCGATCTATTATTCAACCGCCTGCATTTAGTGGCACTTATAATGTCACTATAGCGATCATACATAGTGGCATGTTGAGTGTCAATATAGCAGTGCTCAATAGGACAACGCGTAAATCCTTTCTTAGAGATCAATTACAGGTAACTTCTAACAGGCATGCTACTTCTAACCCCTTTGAGGCAGATCGCACTCTAATCTCACAAATGGCTGAGTAGCATGACGCCCAGGGGGGATGGCAAATGAGACCGACAGAAGTTGGGGCTCATAAACCCGTCCGTTCATGTGGATGAGCTGAAGATAAGGAGATCCCTGGTCACTTGGTGAGTTGAGCACTAGGTGTGTTGAGGGCACATATTCAGAGACGAACATCAGTAATGCTGAGGTCATGCGGAGGAACACAGCGGTATTATTGCCAGACCCCTGATATCAAAACGAGCTACACGTCCTCTCGCTGACCGGCAGCTTTTAGCATCTGATATTCGTAAACAAACGGCGTCAAACAGGTCCCCTTAAAACCCGCTTTCTTCGCCAAGAGCGTTGCACCGGCAAGCTCCTCAAAGGGTGAATAATCACCGACAAGAAATCGACCGGACTCCTTCTGTACATCCGATAGCGAATCATAAAATTCCTGGCTCACGACAACTCCACCCTTAGCGAGTCTGCGCCTTCTTTTATCATTCATCGCGATCTCTAAATTCCAGAATATCCGAGTCGAACCTAAACTTTACACGCGATTTCATTCTGAAGCGATTTCGGCGTTCTCAATGAACAAACCATCAACTATGACGGGGTGAGGCTATACTGATATTAGTATTGGTGATATTGGGGTCAGCCTCTCTTATATGCGTAACATCGACAAAATCGGCGGCTGCATCG
>JAAENL010000355.1 GCA_024224435.1 Halieaceae bacterium | reverse complement strand
GAGAATGAAACTCATCCGTACATCCTCGTGGCTGACGGGCAGGGGAGTGCCCTCACGCACACAATTGGTGAATACCGCCAATTCCTGGCGATACGCCTCCCGATAGCGGGTTGGGAACGAATGCTCAATTGTCGGTCGCAACAAGCCCTCGCCACTCGATAGAACCGTGGATAACGGCGACCGGTTCTCTGCCTGCAGCATGCCTTTGCTGCCAAATACCTCAATCCGCTGATCGTAGCCGTAGGACGCAAAACGGTTCACGTCAATACTGGCAATCATTCCGCTGTCGTACCTGAGTGCGACGAGAACATTGTCCAGATCCCCCAAGGCGCTGATCCCCTCCACAAAACTGCTTCCGACTGTGTAGATCTCCACTGGGTCCTCGCCGGTGATGAAACGCAGCATGTCGAAGTCGTGCACGATGCAGTCATGAAAGATGCCATGTGACCTCCCGATGTAATCCATGGCTGGCAGCGGCGAGTCGCGTGAGGTGACACGCAGCATCTGCAGCACGCCGACCTGTCCCGCCTTCACGCCTCTGGCAAGGCTGGAGAAGGACGGGTCGAACCGCCGGTTGAAGCCCACGAACAGTGGCAACTTATTGCGCTTGGCCAAGCCGAAGCAGGTGTCGATTTCCTCAAGGCCGCTGCCAAGCGGCTTCTCTGTGAAAACAGGCTTGCCAGCCTCAAGTGCAGCAACGATTTGTTCATAATGCTCCTGTGTCGGCGACGCAACGATCACGGCATCGACTTCCGCCTCGCCAAGCGGCCCAACAATGTCGGTGGAATAGTCGCAATGCAATTCTTTGGCCAAGCGCCTGGCCAAGGACTCGTCGACGTCAACCACACACCGCAAACTTGCCCCCTCTATCGACTGGATGCTCTGGATGTGAAACTTCCCGGCTCGGCCAAGGCCAACCAGCGCGATGTTCAATTTTTCTGGTATAGCCATATAAGAAAGTTACTGTTGTCTGTTCACTTCAGATTCTACGCATGTTATGACGCAGTGTGTTGGAACAAAGCAAATCAATAGTAATAGGTTGTGCTTCCTCCGTGGGCGCCATACGCCCGTTTCCTGACCTGATGGCGGTTATGAACCTCAATGCTGCCGTCGGCCATGCAGACCGGTTGATCCGGGGCAAGGGAAAACGAAAAGAAAGGCCTGCCATTGCCTCCCGCATCCCACGCACCCATGTGTCCCACGTCCCAGACCTTGCTTCCGGCACTGTCACTGATGCGGTGAGTGATAAAGGCCCGGTTGCTGTCGCACTCGGAATCATTTTTTGGCCATGATCTCTCCCTGTCAAAATATTTAGGCATATGAAAGTTGGCCAGCCACATATAGGCCACGTAGACATGAGCCGCAGGGCGCGGCGGCTTCAGGTCCATACCGGTGTCCCAACCCCCATACCCACCGGGTTCTCCACCGGCTGGATGGGCATAGGTTGGCCACTTGTCACCAAACGACTTCGACGTGATGGGGCAGATTAAAACCCAGCGGTTGGGTACATACGAACCGCGCATGACATCGACAACACTAGCCTTATTACCGTTCCAACGATGATAATCCGGGCTGATATGGTCTGCGCGCTTGGGGAACCTCCCTCCGTTGTCGGCGCTGTACATCACCTGCGGAAGATATTGTTGCTTGATATTGTTGATACAAACAGTCCGTTTACCGGAATATGGTGCCGTGGCCAGGGCGGGCAGCAGAAGGGCGGCCAAGATGGCAACGATAGCGATCACCACCAGCAACTCGATGAGCGTAAACGCCGCGCTTGGCCTCGGTTTCATTTCCCTTCAG
>JAAENL010000354.1 GCA_024224435.1 Halieaceae bacterium | reverse complement strand
TGGACCTCACGCTTGCGGTGCTGTCGATGAAAGAAAAGGCGAGGCTAGTCACTCAATGCCCCGATTGTGGAGGAGAGATATCCACGAAGGCAGACATTTGCATTCACTGTGGATTGCCTGTGGGTTATGCCGCGCAGTCTCGTCAAGCAAACTGGATTACCGCAGCACTGATTATGGTGGCAGTAGTGCTTTCATTTGCTGCTGTTTGGCGTGGGCTATAACGCGTTTCTGAAGCTTACCAGGCGGCAGGGAGTGCAGGTGCTGTAATTGAGGTCATGCTCTTGCAGATAGGCTAGGCTCAGCGACTGCTGAGCCTGACTACCGCTGGGGATGTTGCGTATTTTGCAGCGCTTGCTGTCTGATACCTTTCGGGTAGTTGGCGATGCGTATCGGTGGGTTTCTCAGGATGCGTCATCTATTGCGCTCTGCAGATAATTTTGCAGGCCGACTTTCTCTATGAGGCCCAGCTGGGTTTCAATCCAGTCCACGTGCTCTTCCTCGGACTCGAGGATGTCTTCGAGCAGCTCCCGCGACACGTAGTCCTTTACTGACTCACAGTAGGCGATGGCCTCCCTGAGGTCGGGAATCGCGATCATTTCCAGCTGCAGGTCGCATTTGAGCATTTCTGCGGTATTTTCGCCGATAAGCAGCTTGCCTAAATCCTGCAGATTGGGCAGACCTTCGAGAAACAGGATGCGTTCGGTGAGCTTGTCCGCGTGCTTCATTTCGTCGATAGATTCTTCGTACTCGTGTTCGGCCAGCTCCTTCAGGCCCCAGTCTTTGTACATGCGTGAATGCAGGAAGTACTGGTTTATCGCTACGAGCTCGTTGCCCAGGATCTTGTTGAGATGCGCAATGACCTTCGCGTCGCCTTTCATGGTGCTGTTCCCTCGGTGTTAAATGAGGCGCAGTATGCAACGACCGCGGCGCTTCGTCAATTATAAGCTATTGATTTATATGAATTAATGAGAATGAAAATCAGTGCCATTCGCAGTTATGTCGCCCTGCGGGTGCCGTGCGTAATGGCAGTGCCAGTGCCGAGGTATCGGGTTGTTGCGAGATGCTTGCAGTGGCAAGCGAACAGACTAGGTGAGGGCGTAGAACAGCTCTTGCTCGTTGCTGTTATCCAGCGCGGTTTCGCGCAGTATCTCCCGCGTGAGCACGCCACATTTGCCGCATTGGCTGGCCACCCCCAGTGTGTTTCGCACATCCTTGAGAGAGTGGGCGCCCTGCTGGACCGCCTCGCGAATCTGGGTGTCGGTGATGCCTTTGCAGAGACAAACGTACATCTGTCGCAATCCGTAATGTCATTAGGGAGGCATAACATTAATCGTAATGAGAATGATTGTCAATAAGATTCTGGGTGTAGCGCGTACGGCTTGTCGGAGTGCCCATTAAATCACCCGCTCTCAGGGGGGTAGGCGAGCTTTTCCTCGTCTTGCGGTTGACCGGTAGGTACCCCCTCCCTATAATGCACAGCCTCGAAAACGGGGCCCGACAACCAGACGGGCTCACAAGTAACTTGCCAAGGGGCTCGTTGCGGTCGAGGAAGTTTGATGCGGGGTGGAGCAGCCTGGTAGCTCGTCGGGCTCATAACCCGAAGGTCGTCGGTTCAAATCCGGCCCCCGCTACCAATCGGTGTTGCCAGTGTTATGGTCTGGCAATGCCAAGTTGAGAAAGCCCCTTTTTAGGGGCTTTTTCGTACATGGAGGAACGGCCGGCGGTGGGAAGCAAGAGTCAGCAGATTATGGAATTGCTGGAGCCCACGGTCACCGCGATGGGCTACGAACTTTGGGGTGCAGAGTATCTGTCTCAGGGACGTCACAGCGTGGTGCGGGTATATATCGATAACCCGGCGGGCATAACCGTTGATGACTGCGCCGCTGTCAGTGAGCAGGTCAGTGGTGTAATGGACGTGGAAGATCCGATCACTGGAGAGTACACCCTGGAGGTGTCATCCCCGGGCATGGACCGTGTCCTGTTTACGTTGGCGCAGTATGAAGATTATGTTGGGGAGACATTGGATTTGCGGTTGCGCAGCCCTTACGAGGGCCGGCGGAAGTACAAGGGCACATTGAAAGGGATTGAGGGCGAGGACGTCGTGGTACAGGTCGATGATCACGAATTCCTGTTACCTCACGGCACAATTGAACGGGCGCGAGTGCAAGTCCGCGTGTAAGGAGCGGCAAAGGAATGGGTGATGCAAGTGATGAGTAAAGAAATTCTGTTGGTGGCTGAAGCCGTATCCAATGAGAAAGGCGTGTCTGAGGATATTATCTTCGAGGCGATTGAATTGGCGTTGGCGACCGCGACCAAGAAGCGTTACGACGAAGAAGCCGATATCCAGGTCACTATTGACCGCACAACGGGCGATTATGTTTCCAAGCGTCGCTGGTTGGTGGTGCCCGATGACGAAGTGGCACTGCTGGGTACCCAGTTCACTACCGAGGAAGCGATCGAAGAGGATGCCAATCTTAAGCCAGGCGATATTCACGAGATCGATGTCGAAAACGTGGAGTTCGGGCGTATTGCAGCGCAGACGGCGAAGCAGGTTATCGTGCAGCGCGTGCGCGATGCAGAGCGTGCACAGGTGGTCGAGCAATACGTAGATCGAGTCAATGAGTTGGTGGCGGGAACCGTTAAAAAAGTGACCCGCGACAATGTCATCGTCGATCTGGGTAACAATGCGGAAGGCCTGCTGCCACGCGAACAACTTGTCGGTCGTGAAACCTTTCGCGTGAACGATCGAGTGCGTGCCATCCTAAAGGAAATCAGCACCGAATCCCGCGGCCCCCAGCTGATTTTGAGCCGTGCCTGCACAGAAATGCTCATCGAGCTGTTCAAAATCGAGGTGCCGGAAATCGCTGAAGAAGTCATCCAGATTCGCGCCGCGGCCCGTGACCCCGGCTCTCGCGCCAAGATCGCGGTCAAGACAAACGACCAACGGATTGATCCGGTTGGGGCCTGTGTCGGCATGCGGGGTTCTCGAGTGCAGGCCGTGTCCAATGAGCTGGATAATGAGCGAGTCGATATCGTGCTTTGGGACGACAATCCCGCCCAGTTGGTGATCAACGGCATGGCGCCTGCCGAAGTCGAATCGATTGTTGTCGACGAAGATAGCGGCACCATGGATGTAGCGGTATCCCAGGATAACCTGGCGCAGGCCATTGGTCGTTCCGGTCAGAACGTGCGCCTGGCGGCGCAGCTGACGGGATGGACGATCAATGTCATGAGCCTGGAGGATGCAGCTGAAAAGCACGAGGCCGAGGCCGGTCAGGTAATACAGGTGTTTATGGATAGCCTTGATATCGACGAAGACGTGGCGGAAATTCTGGTCGAGGAGGGCTTCACCACTTTAGAAGAAGTCGCCTATGTGCCGCTGGAAGAGATGACAACGATTGAGGGCTTCGACGAGGAAATTGCCGAGGAGCTGCGGGCGCGTGCGAAGGATGCCCTGCTGACAGCGGCAATCGCGTCAGAAGAAGAGTTGGGTTCGCATGAGCCGGCTGAAGACCTGTTGACGATGGACGGGATGGATCGCCACCTCGCTTATCTTCTCGCCGGTCGCGCAATCGTTACGATGGAAGATCTCGCCGAACAGGGCGTCGATGACCTGATGGATATCCCGGATATGACTGAAGAGCGTGCCGGTGAATTGATTATGACCGCCAGAGCGCCTTGGTTTGCCGAAGCGGCAGAGGCCGAAGAATAACAGGCCCTGCTTCGGGATGACGAAAACAGGGTTGCAAGGAGAGTATTGAATGGCTCAAGTGACGGTACAACAGCTCGCTGAAGTGGTAGGCGCTTCCGCAGAACGGCTGTTGACGCAAATGAAAGAGGCGGGGCTGCCCCATAGTGCGGCTGAAGAGGCTGTGTCTGATGAAGATAAGCAGACATTGCTGAAGCACCTCAAGCGCAGTCACGGTGAGCCCGCCGACGCGCCCAAGCGCATCACGCTCAAGCGCAAAACATTGAGTACTTTGCGGACATCCGGATCTCAGGGTAAGAAAACGGTCAATGTGGAGGTCCGTAAAAAGCGCACTTACGTGAAGCGCGATCCGGACAATCCCGATGATCTGCCCGAAGAGGATATTGAGGCGCTGGAAGCGGAAGAAATTGAAGTGCCTGAGACTGCTGAGGTTGCGCCGCCGGAGCCGGAAGTACCCGAGCCAGTGGTGGAAGAGCCTGAGGAGGACGAATCAAATCTCGATCCGGAAGTGCTTCGCCAGCGTGCAGCCTCCCGTCGTAAGGCGCAGGAAGAGCGTGAGGCCGCGGAACGCCAGGCCGCCGCCGAGGCGCGCAAGGCAGATGCCGACGCCAAGGCAGCCGTAGAAGAAAATAAAACTACCAAAGAGAGCGGTGCCAAGAGGCCCAAGCGCCTGCATGAGGCGCCGAGCACTCAACCCAAAAGCGAAGACCGGCGCAAGCCCCGCAGCAAGCTGGCCCGTAATGCGCCCTCTGGTCGTGGGAAGCAGCGCAGCCATAACCTGTCGCTGGCAGATATCGAATCGGAAACGGGTATCACCCGTCGGCGTGGCGGGCGCAAGAAGCTTAAGTCAGCCCATGCGGAACACTCCAAGCACGGCTTTGAGATGCCGACAGAGCAGAAAATTCACGAGGTTGAATTGCTCGATACCATCTCGGTAGCTGATCTCGCGCAGCAGATGTCAGTGAAATCCGGTGCGGTCATCAAGGAGCTAATGAAGCTCGGCGTGATGGCGACGATTAACCAGATGATCGATCAGGATACTGCAACGCTGATTGTTGAAGAGCTTGGTCATGCGGTCAGGTTGGTCAGCTCCGATGCGCTGGAGGAGAGCCTGGAAGAGACTCTGTCCCAGCACGAAGGTGTCGAGGAGTCTCGCGCTCCGGTTGTCACAGTGATGGGCCATGTCGACCACGGCAAGACCTCACTGCTGGATTATATTCGAAAAAGCCAGGTGGCCGACGGCGAGGCGGGTGGCATCACTCAGCACATCGGCGCCTACCATGTGGATACCGATCACGGCATGGTGTCTTTCCTCGACACACCGGGTCACGCGGCATTTACCGCAATGCGGGCGCGGGGTGCTAAAAGCACAGACATTGTCATCCTTGTGGTGGCTGCCGACGATGGCGTTATGCCCCAGACCGAGGAAGCGGTTAATCACGCCCAGGCGGCGGGTGTGCCGATCATCGTGGCGGTAAATAAAATAGACAAGGAAGGAGCCGACGTAGAAAAAATCAAGGGCGAACTGGCGGCCAAGGAAGTCGTTCCCGAGGACTGGGGTGGCGATGTGCAGTTTATCAATGTCTCAGCACAGACCGGAGAGGGTATCCCCGAGCTTTTAGACGCCGTGTTGTTACAGGCGGAATTGCTGGAATTGACGGCTGCACGGGACGTGCCCGCACAGGGTATCGTGATCGAATCGCGTCTGGATAAAGGCCGTGGTCCTGTCGCCTCCCTGCTCGTACAGAGCGGTACTTTGAATAAAGGAGACATCGTGCTGGCGGGCCTGCAATTTGGCCGGGTTCGCGCCATGTTAGATGAGAACGCAGTGCCGATCGATACTGCCGGACCGAGTATTCCAGTCGAGATTCTTGGGCTGGATTCGACGCCGGCAGCCGGTGATATTTTTGCCGTCGTTGAAAGTGAGAAGCGTGCGCGGGAAGTAGCTGACTTTCGTCAGGAGAAAAGCCGTAACACCAAGCTACAGCGTCAGCAGGCGGCCAAGCTCGACAACATGTTTGAAAACATGACGGCTATGGATAAAAAATCCCTCAACGTGGTGATCAAGGCCGATGTGCGTGGTTCCCTGGAGGCGATTCAGTCGGCCTTGCTGGATCTGGGCAATGACGAAGTGTTAGTGAACATCGTTAGCGGCGGCGTTGGTGGTATTACCGAGACTGACATCAACCTCGCAGTGACTTCCAGTGCAGTTGTGTTCGGCTTTAACGTGCGCGCCGATAACGCGGCTCGCGCGGTAGTGGAGAGCGAGGCTGTAGATCTGCGTTATTACAACGTTATCTACGACTTGATTGACGATGTGAAGGCGGCCCTCACCGGCATGCTTGCGCCAGAGTTACGCGAGGAGATTGTTGGCATCGCCGAAGTGCGCGATGTATTCCGCTCGCCAAAGTTTGGCCAGGTTGCTGGCTGTATGGTGACGGAGGGCACAGTCTATCGCGCCAAGCCGATTCGCGTGCTGCGTGACAGCGTGGTGATTTATGAGGGCGAACTGGAGTCTCTGAGGCGCTTCAAGGACGACGCCAGCGACGTGCGCAACGGAATGGAATGTGGCATCGGGGTGAAAAACTACACCGACGTAAAAGTGGGAGACCTGATCGAGGTCTTCGAGGTCAAGGAGATTGCCCGCTCCCTGTGAGCGGCATTCTTATGAGTGCCCACAATGGCTAAGGAATACGCCCGAACCGAACGGGTGGCTGATCACCTGCAACGCGAACTGGCTTCCCTAATCCAGCGTGAGATGCGCGATCCCAGGGTCGGGATGGTCAGTGTTACCGGGGTGGATGTGAGTCGCGACCTACGCCACGCGCGTGTTTACTACACGGTTCTGGGTAGTGATACCAGTGATGATGCCGCTGAGGCAACCGAGGCCCTGAATCGGGCCGCGGGATTCCTTCGCAGCCAGCTGTCCCGGGACAGCAGTATGCGCAGTGTGCCGCAGCTGCGGTTTTACTTTGATTCCAGTGTCGGTCGTGGCAGGGAATTGGAAGATTTGATCCAGCGTGCTGCCAGTGCGGACGGCCGTCACGAGGCGGAGGACTGACGGTGGGAAGGCGACGGCGTGGCCGGCCCG
>JAAENL010000353.1 GCA_024224435.1 Halieaceae bacterium | reverse complement strand
GTCTACCAGCACCACCTGATGCGGGGAATTCGCCTGCGCATCAACCGCCTGCTGCAAACCGTCGTAGAGCCATTCCACGTTGCCCTGCCCCGCGTCAGATGCCGCCGGTATAGCCGGCTGGTTGCCGCCCGCCTCCGGGTCGAGCTTGCCGGCCACCACCAGCATGGGCACTGCGTCGAAGCCTGCGTTCACAGTGGCTTCAGGATGGTAAGGCATAGCTGGGTTCGCAAAAATCCCAATCTTGTCAATCAAGCCCTGCTGATCAAACCCTACGCCGTAAGGGAAGCCTGCGTCACCGGTAAACTCGGAGAGTATCTGATCGTATCGGGGCGTAACAATGCCCGAATCCATGATCAGGCCAGTAAGATTCACCCCCGACTGATGGAAGGCCTGCCCGACAGACCACGCGCCGAAGGAACCCGCATCGGTACCGTGCACAAAAATGTCGGTGGTTGGATAATTAGTCGCGACGTACTCAATGGCCGCCATCGCGGCCTGTAAACCATCGACAGTGCCAGCTGCCGGGTTATTAGGATACGGGGTGCCCGTGCCAGAGTAATTATCGTGATCACAGTAGCCCACTACCAACATGCGGTAGCGTTGCTGGACCCTGCGTGTGAAAGTATTGTCCTGGCTGCCGTTACCCGCTAAGGGATGATCCGGATCTGCCGACCGCAGGGTTGCCAGGCTCTCCTCGTGGTTGAAGGAATTGGCGTCGAGGCCAACCTGCGTTCGATAGAGCTGTGCGGCATCATAGTACCCGGCACCGCCGCTGTGCAGGTAGACCCACAAAGGCGCATTCATACTCTGGCCGTTGTAGGGTCCCACTACCGTGAAGCTGTAGTTGCCGGAGAGGCCGCAGCTGTAATCCGGGTTGTCGAAATGCTCAAGCTCAATAGAGATATTCGCGTTCACCGGCAAAGTGTCGGAATCGGCGAGCTGAATATTATCGATAGCCCGGCTCACCGGCGCCCAGGTGTAATCCACCTCGAAGATCGGTTCCAGGCTATACACCGGCTCCACATCCGGCCACGCGGCGGGCAGGCTAACCGCACAGGGGCTACCGCCGTTCTGGCACAGGGAGGCGGCACTGTCCCCCTTCCAGCCCAGAAAAAAATATCCCGGCGCCGCGGTGACGGTGAAGGTCTCGTCGAAGGCCTGTCCTGACACCGTGTAGTCACACGCCTGCCCCTCGGCGCAATCGAAGTCGCCAGAGGCGGAAGTCACGCTGCCTCCTTCCGGAACCGTCAGTACGATATTGCCGTCCGGAAAAACACCACACTGGGCCAACGCTTTCGATGCGCCCAAAGCGACCAGTGCTGCAACCAGAAGCCATTTGGACAGGTTCTTGTGCTGCACACGTGATATCACCAACGTATCCCTCTTGACATTGTTCGCTAACATTTCAACCTCGATATTAAAACCTAGGGGCTCCTCACTCAACAAACGACAACGGGACAGACTGCCTCGCAGCTGGGATAACAACCCTGAGACTACAAAATGACACAACAAGGCATCGATATCCTTGTCCCAACTCCCATTTGTATTGTCATTTTCACCGGACCGGTAGTAGCGTCGTGCCGGGGCAGGTGTCATTGCGACTGCTGCTGCGATCTAGCTCAGATGACGCAGGAACACATAACACCACCCCTCATGCCCGCCCAACAGCGCAGCCCAAGGTGACGCAGCGGGCTGACATTGTGAGCAGGAAAAGGTAGGGATCACGTGGATTGTCAAACGGCAGCAGACCCTATGAAATCTACTCAAGCACGGCCAAGTAGCCGTTTAACGATCGATGACCTTACGCGTTATGACTTACGTTTTGGGTGTCGAATCTGCCACATGAAAACCAGACACAACAGTTTCATCGCAAGCATGGCCAGGGCAGCCACCGGTGCAGCGTAAATGATGCCCGCAGACAATGGCGAGGCGTATTCGGACGCCACGAAACCCAGTAAAAAGCTCGCCCGACTAAGCGCCGCATAGGTCGCGAAACCCACAGTGAGCGCACTCACTATGAACACCACATTCACAATACTGATTTGAGAGCCCAGCAACCTCGATCCAACACTGTAGGCCACGACCAGGTAGCCGGATACGAGCGTCAGGAATATTGCAAAGCACGTCGCTGCGTTGGCTTGTGAAATAAGGATGAGTTCCCACAGCTCAGCGTCAGTCATGTAACGGGCTCCAAAGACAAATCAAAGGCAATCAACCCAAAAGCCCTGACAGGAATCACTGCCGGGGCTTCGAGATGGTTGAATCAAGCCGCTTCGGTCGTCGACTTCACCTCCGGATCGAAAGTGATGCGCATGTTTTTGATGCCATTTACCAAATTCGACTTAGTGTAACTCACCTCACCCTGCAGCTTGGGATTGCGCATGCGAGGAATGATTTCTTCGAACATGATCTGCACTTCAAGCCGCGCCAGGTGAGTCCCGAGGCAGAAATGCTGGCCGACCCCAAACGCACGGTGCTCATTATACATATTGGGCATGCGCTCCGGCCGACGCACATCGAACTTCATGGCATCTTCACCGAACACGTCTTCGCTGTGGTTAACCGTGTGATAGTGAAGGATGATCTTCTCGCCCTTCTTGATTAATTGACCACCGACCTCAGTATCCTGTAAACACTGCCGACGCATCACGATAAATGCCGTGTTATAACGAATCATTTCTTCAGTGGCGCCTGCGATCTTATCGGGATTATCTACCAGATACTGTAACTGTTCCGGATTTTCCATCAACAAACGCATACCGTGACTGGTAATGGTGCGTGTCGATTCGTTACCGGCAACAATCAACAAAAGGAAAAACCAGGTGAACTCCTCCTCGGTCAGCCCATCAACACCGCCGTGGCCGTTTACCAAGGCTCCAAGAATATTGTCCTGGGGATTGTCGCGAAATTTCTCCGCAAGATTCATGGCATAGGCGATAACGTTGGCTGAAGCGGTTTCGGCGACCTCGCGGCTCCCCGACATTTCTTCGTCCTGATTAAACATCATGGCGTTAGTCCATTCGAAAAAGTCCTTACGGTCTTCCGGCGGGACGCCACAGAGCTCAAGAATAGCAAGCAACGGCAACTCTGCCGCAACCTCCTCAACAAATTCACACTCGCCACGATCGGCAACTCGATCCACGATGTTGCGTGCGTGCTGGCGAAATCGTTCCTCGTAAGAGTCGACCGCACGAGGGGTGAAGGCCGCCCGCACAATCTTGCGGTACTTGAGCTGACGGGGTGGATCCATGTTGATGATCATGTGGTTATGGATGCCACTGATCTCTTCTTCGGTGAACTCCTCCGACAGGGCCGTATTGGACTCACTGGAAAACAGCGCAGGATTTTTGGAAATAAAATCCATTTCATCCCGCCCGGTGACCAGCCAATAGGGCACCTCCATGTACGTACCCTCCATCCAGTGAATGGGTCCGGCGTCGCGAATCTCCCTGAGGGTCTCGTAGGGCATGCCGTTCTCGTAGGTCTTGGGATCGATCATGTTGGGAAATTTGGCAAAAGGACATTCGCTCATAGTGCAGACTCCTGGGCGGCTTTCATGTTGGAGCTATAAACTACTAGGCATTAGTTAAGTTGTCAAATTTTGGTCAGCAACTGGATTGTCGAACTCTAATCGCCCGCACCGCCGCGCGCGAGACTGACGATTTCCCTGATACTCGCCCGATCAAGCGCGGCGATGGTAACGCACCAGACCACTCCACCCCCTGCAACCAACTGCACAAAATACAGCCAGTCTCCCGGCACACCGGGCAAGCTGCCCTGCAGCCAGAGCACCGCCCCGTAAAGCGCGATGCCGGCAGCCAGCGGCCGCAGCAAGGCCCCGAAGTAAGCCGCTAGCGACAAACTGACCTGCCGACAGGTGCGCCAGGCGGTCACTAAAAACACGATTGGGTACATTAAAAGCCAACCATAGGCGATGCCAATGATGCCCCAGCGTGCCCCGACGAAAAAAGCGATCGGCATCAATAGTGCCGCCATCGCGTAGTTTATCGCGCTGGCTCGTGGCGCACCTACGCCCCATAAAAGCGGCGAGAAAACATTGCTGAGCAGCCTGAAAGGCATGACCAGCCCAAGCAACTGCAGCAGCGGAGCCGCAGGCAGCCACTTCTCCCCGAATAAAACACCAATCAACGCCTCTGCAGTAGCACTCATTCCAAAAAATATGGGAAAGGCCAGCACAGCCATCAGTTGCGTCGACTTCAACAGGTAACGACGCACTGCTTCCTCGCCCTCGCCCTGATGCGTCCGCGAAAAGGCAGGAAAGGCCACTGAATTGAGAAGCCCGGTTATTTTGTTAATCGGCAGGGACGCCAGGTGACTGGCTACTGCGTAGTACCCCAACATTTGATTACCGAGAAGCTTACCTCCGATAAATTTATCGGACTCGCTGAATACGTACCACAAGCCCCGATCGGTAGTCACGAACAGACCAAACGAGAGATTGGCTCCGAGACCCCTAACGGAAAAACTGGGGATGACTAAACAGGGGCAAATAAGATTCAACCCAACCATACGGGTCGCGGTACTGGCCAGGGTTCCCCATACCAACGCCCACACACCGAATCCCGCCAGAGCCAATGCCAGGGTGGTCAGGCTGCCCGACAGGAGGGAGGCAAGGTCGACGACCGAACGCCCGGCGAATTGTATATTTCGCTCTAGCTCTGATTGCGGCAAGGTTTCAAAAATTAGCAACAGGAATTGCACGGACAATATCTTGAGCACTGGCTCAAGGTCAGCCTCACCATAAAAATTGGCAACTGCACTGGCACCATACCAAAGGAGGAGAAAAAAGGTGGTGTTGACGATGATGACCACCCCGAAGACCTGACGCCGAATTTGCGTGTCCAATCGCTTTTGCTGAACAAGCACAGCATCAAAGCCCAGCGTGTTGAGTATTACCAGAAATGACACCAACACCATGGCCATTGCCATCAAGCCATAATCGCCGGGTGACAGCAGGCGAATTACAAAAATCGTTATCGCCCACGATGCCACCTGCCCAATCAAGCGTGAGGCCGCGCTCCATCGCAATGCTGACATCACCTTGTTGCGAATTGCCATGCTTCCTTTCTCAGTCTGGCGACTTTCACCAGGACCGATGATTGTCAACGATTTGCACAATAATTGCACCCGCAGCGAAACACAGAAACGTGACGACAGAAAACCGGGGCGCCACTTGTGTTACCACGACCGCTCCACGATACTTCTATCTCAGCCTCAAGGTATCCATCATGTCCCGCGCAAAGCAGCTACTACCTCCGCTATTCTCCGTTATGGTGAGCGCCCTCGTGCTACTCGGGTGCAACAACACCGAAATCACCCACAGTTATGTACACCCCGATCTCGCCGACCGGGGTCTCAGCGGCGTGCTCGTAGTAGCGGTGACGCAACAACAGAAAGCACGAGTGAAGTTCGAAGACGATTTCACCCGATCGCTGGCACGTTATGGAGTTCGTGCTGTGGCCAGCCATACACTTGTGCCACGGGACGACGCCGTGGCGGACGATATTATTGCCGCCGCCACCAATGCCGATCTGGACACGATTTTAGTTACTCGATACATCGGCGAGTCCGCTGAAGAGATCTATCATCCGGGTGCGGTTTATTACGGTGTCACGCCGGCCTATGGTGGCTCGCATTACAATCGTTTCGGAGGCTACTACGCACATGCCTACGAGGTAGCCTATCAACAGCCGGTATGGACCACCAACGTAACGCACACTCTGGTATCAGACCTTTACGTCACCAGTACCCGTGAACATTTGTGGCAAGCGGTTTCAGAAACACTGCAGGCTGGCAGCAACGAGCAAGTTCGTGACGATGCCATCAAGGGACTCATCGGCAACCTCAAAGAACAGGGACTCATTAACTGAGTGGCCTCAGCGCTTTTTACTACTGCAGAGGATAGCCCAGCTTACTCAAACTTTGTGCTATCTCCGCGAATACCTGAGGGTCATCGACAGTAGCCGGCATAATCCAGGGCTCATCATTTGCGATCTTGCGCAAGGTGCCGCGAAGAATTTTCCCCGAGCGAGTTTTGGGCAAGCGTTGCACCACAATACACAATCTGAAAGCAGCGACTGGGCCAATAGTCTCGCGTATACGCGAAATACCCCGGGCAGCCAGTGCTTCTGACGTGGTTTTTGCACTGGTGTTTGGGACCAAAAACCCCAGGGGTAGCTGCCCCTTCATCGCATCCGCTACACCAATAACAGCACACTCGGCGATATCTTCATCATCAGCCAAGACTTCTTCCATTGCCCCGGTCGAAAGGCGATGACCTGCAACGTTGATCACATCATCGGTCCGGGCCATAACGAACACATAGCCGTTGTCATCGATGTAACCGGCGTCACCCGTTTCGTAATACCCTGGATAACGCTCGAAATACGCCGACTGAAATCGATCCGGCGCATTCCATAAGGTAGTAAAAGTCCCCGGAGGGAGGGGGGAGCGAAGCACCAATGCGCCGATATCGCCCTTTACTGCTGGCCTGCCGGCCTCGTCGAGCACTTCAACTGTGTATCCTGGCACGGGCCGCGCCGGCGAGCCGGGCACGATGGGCAATTGCTCAATCCCGAGACAGTTAGCGCAAATTGGCCATCCGGTTTCCGTCTGCCACCAGTGATCTATGACCGGTACACCAAATTTTTCCAGTGCCCACTGGAGCGTGTGTGGATCACAGCGCTCGCCCGCAAGAAACAACGACTGCAGGCTCGACAGATCATACCGGTCGATATACTCCCCGGCCGGGTCCTCCTTCTTGATCGCGCGAAACGCCGTTGGCGCTGTAAACATAACCTTCACCCGGTAATCCGAGATCACCCGCCAGAATGCTCCGGGGTCTGGCGTTCCTATCGGCTTACCCTCGTAAAGCAGCGTCGTGCAACCGGCGAACAGCGGTGCGTAAACGATGTAGGAGTGACCTACAACCCAACCAATATCCGAGGCCGCCCAGTACACATCCCCGGGTTCCACGTTATAAATATGTTTCATACTCCATTTCAGCGCCACGATGCCACCACCGGTATCGCGCACCACCCCTTTTGGCTGTCCCGTGGTTCCCGAGGTGTAAAGGATATACAGCGGATCGTTGGCTCTCATAGGAACACAGGGGACAGGCGCGGCCGACTCCGTGGCAGAAAACCAGTCAAGATCGCGTCCCGGCAAAAGCGACGCCTGTTGCACTGGGCGCTGCAGAATCACGCAATGTGCCGGACGATGCCCGGCCAGTGCGATAGCCTCGTCCAGCAGCGGTTTGTAGGGCACTATCCGGGCGGGCTCAACACCGCAGCTGGCCGAGAGAATCACCCGAGGTGTGGCATCGTCAATGCGTAAAGCCAGCTCCTTGCTGGCGAAGCCGCCAAACACAACCGAATGTATTGCACCGATACGGGCGCAGGCCAGCATGCCGATGACAGCCTCAGGCACCATTGGCATGTACACCAGCACCCGATCGCCCTTATCGACGCCCAGTTGTTGCAATAAACCGGCGCAGCGGGCCACTTTCTCCAGCAGCTCCGAATACGTGTAACGGCACCGAGTGTCCGTAACGGGACTATCGTAAATAAGGGCAGTCTGCTCGCCCCTACCCTGCTCTACGTGCAGGTCGAGCGCGTTATAGCACGCGTTGATCTCGCCGTCGGGGAACCAACGGTAAAAAGGCGGGGTCGAATCATCCAGCAAGACAGAGGGCTGCCGGTGCCAGAACACGTCCTTTGCCGCGTCCTGCCACATGCGCCAACTATCAATCATGGCAAGCGCGGGTGCAGCTTCACAGGCATGGCAGTAAAACCATGCACGAAAGACGAGGCGGTTCGAGTGGGCTCACCAACGACTTCAATGCGCTCATACCGTTTCAGGATTTCCTCCCAAAGAATCCGTAGCTGTAACTCTGCGAGCCTGTTACCCATACAGCGATGAATACCAAAGCCGAACGAGAGATGCTTACGCACATTGGGACGCTCAATCATGAATTCATCCGGCTGGTCTGTAAAACGCTCATCACGATTTCCGGAGATATACCACATGATGACCTTGTCGCCAGCCTTGATCGTTTGGCCACCCAGCTCCGTGTCGACTTTACAGATGCGACGCATGTGAGCTAAGGGAGTCTGCCAGCGCACCGTCTCGGCGACCATATTGTCGATTAACTCCGGGCTGGCCACCACCTTTGCGTACTCCTCAGGATTTTCATGCAGCGCCAATACACTGGCGGTCATCGTCGAGCGTGTGGTGTCGTTTCCTCCAACGATTAAAAGAACGAGATTTCCCAGGTACTCCATTGGCGGCATATTACGTGTCGCTTCGCCATGCGCGAGCATTGATATCAGGTCATTCCCGGGCGCCTGTTTCACGCGTTCGTTCCACAGACGCGTAAAATACTCAAGACATTCCATCAGCTCGTCCTCGCGCTGCTGATCAGACTCGATCACGCCCAGTCCGGGCACCGCCGTGGCGACATCGGACCAGCGAGTGAGCTTACGCCGATCTTCAAACGGAAAGTCAAACAGGGTGGCGAGCATGCGCGTAGTCAATTCAACCGAAACCTGGTCTACCCAGTCGAACGTCTCTCCAAGCGGCAGATTTTCAAGCACATCAATGGTTCGCTCGCGAATGATCGGCTCGAAATGGCGCAGGTTATCTGCCCCCGTGACCGGCGACACAACGCTACGCTGCTCGTCATGCTTGGGGCGATCCATGGCAATAAACATAGGTAGCGGAAAGGTATCCTGGGTATCGCCGATGGTGATCGCAGGCTCGGAAGAAAACACATCGTGAGAGGTATCCACCTTCATGATGTCGTCGTACCGGGTGACCGACCAGTACGGTCCAAAAAAACTCTCCTCGCAATAATGCACCGGGGCCTCGTCCCTCAGTCGCTTAAACCAGGCATAGTGGACGTCCTGCTGGAACAGGAACGGGTTGGCAATGTTGATGCGCTCGAGAGGAATTTCATAGGGGTCTTGTTCTGCCCGCGCCATAGCGTCGGCCAGGAGATCGCTTAGTTCCATATGGCACTACCTTGTCTGCTGACTAGCGTAGAATCTACGCGAGAGTAGGAATTTGCTCAACCTCAGATCTGCTGCAGCCGCCACTTTGCGGCCGCAGTAACCGTATCTGGTACTAAAGCTGTGGGATTTCCGCCTGATCGATCGGCAGTTCGGCGCGGCCGATTCTGGCCGCTCGCTCCTGCAATGTAGCCTCAGCCTCTTCTACCCGTATCATGATCACGAAACGATTATCAAGAATGCCCTGCAGGCAATAGCGTGCCAGTTCATCCAGGTCCTGAAACTCAAGATCCCACCCGGCCTGCTCGGCGGCCACCTTGAAGTCCTGAACAGTGGGCACCGGGTCATAGGGCTTTTCACGCGCGAGATCTTTCGGGCGGTTTCGATCTGTCGTCCAGATACCGGTGTCGAGAAGACCGCCAGACGGGTAAAAAATAGACGCATTCAACTTGGTGCCCTCGCTTTGCAACTGAGCCGACAGGCATTCGCTGATACAGCTCACAGCAGCCTTGCTTGAGGCGTATACCGACTGGTAGGGCAAGGGAGAGATGCCGCCGTCTCCCGAGGACGTATTAATGATATGTCCCTCCTCTCCTCCGGCAATCATGCGCGGAACAAACGCCTGTATACCGTGGATCACACCGAGCACATTCACCCCATGCACCCACTTCCAGTCGTTGACAGTTGTCTCCCATACATTGGCAGACGGAGCTGCAACACCTGCGTTGTTGAACAACAGATGGCAAACGCCGTGTTCGTCATAAACTCTATCGGCCAGCGCCGTGACGGAATCGCCATCGGACACGTCGGTGACAACACCTATGATTTCGCCTGCACCGTCGAGCTCTGCCAGCAGCTTGTCCAGCGCTTTCTGCTCAACATCGGCAACCACCACCTTGGCCCCTGATGTTAGCAACTCTTTAACGATCGAGCGGCCAATACCACTGGCACCGCCAGTGACCACAGCAACCTTACCTGCGAAATCGTCCATCTTTTAGTCACTCCAATGTTGTAAGAAAAGAAGCAGTGTTATGCCACAATTTTCGTGACGACTCCAGTGCTGCTGAAAACACCGGTACCCGCATGCACGTTTCCCGGGAAGAAGGATTGCATAGGATGATTTATCGAACCCTGCACGAGCATAACCCGCCGCAGGATAAGGGGCATCTTAACTGAACGGCTGTCCATCTCGGGCGCGCAGACCACATCGTTGCAACGACCCCATTCTGCAGCAAGGTGCGTCCATTTATGCACCCAACCTGCGCTTCCGAGTCACCTGCCTGGTGCTGTTGCACTAACAACCTCATGAACTCAAAAACGCTATCATTATCTTTCGAAGCCGATCCCTATGTTTTAACGAAAGCTGCGGGACGTCGGCGACGCATCACATAAAAAATCGATGAGCTTCAATAGCGACGCCGAGGGTGTGTTGTTGTGCTGCCTGGCGCTACAGCACACGCGCAGTCATGTCAGCTCGCTGTGACCACGTATTACTCCTCAACTGAATCGCGAGGTATATCAAAGTAACGGTAACGCCCGGGCCAACAATCAATTCTTCCAGTTGAGAGGGGCTTTGCAGAGTCACGATAACTTTCCTCCTAGCGGCCCGCGAAACGTAAATCTTAGGAAAATCTGCGGGCGTTCGCGTGAATTAACATTACAATGGCCGAGCGGTATGGCACATCGCCTTCCGTGCGGCTGGCCATGCGCACGCTGCGCAATCAATCACTGCGCAACAGCGCCAAAAATTGTACAGTGTTTTCACGGAGAACCAGAGAGACACGGCAATATTAGTGCGAGGCCTC
>JAAENL010000352.1 GCA_024224435.1 Halieaceae bacterium | reverse complement strand
TATTGCGGCACCACCACAGAGGGTGCTCACCGTCTCGCGGCGGGACATGTTCGCCACGCAGGCAGCGGCGAAACCCGCATCGGCTTCGCCGCTGAATCGGCGGGCGACAGCCGACCGGAGTGGTTTCATCAATGGGAGCGCGCAATCGATAACAGTGTGTGGGATAGCGATATACAGTCTGCTCTATGGACCAAGCTAGCGGTCAATTGTGTGATCAACCCCCTCACAGCTCTCAATCGATGTCACAATGGCGAACTGGGGGTTGGGAAATCGCTAGCGAATCAGGTCGCACCGCTGCGCGACGAAGTTGCAGCCGTGTGCCGCGCCGAGGGCCACGCGGAGGTTGCCGAAGCACTGCCCCGTATCACCGCCGCTGTCATTCAATCTACGTCGAATAACCGGTCATCAATGTTGCAGGATGTGGACGCTGGACGGCTCACTGAAATCGATTACATCACGGGTTACCTGCTTGACGTTGCCGATCAGCACAGTATAGATATACCTCTCAACCGCGCACTTTTCGAGGCGATAAAATCCCGTGTCCATTGAAACTCTCAGCCTCGCAAGCCTCATGCCACCCATCGCACTGTCAGTGACAGCAACCCTGGCGCTGGTGCTTTCCGACCAACGCGGCTTTCGCCCCGGACGTTACCTGTGCAAGCCCCTTGCCGCAATCGCCTTCGTGTGGCTGGCACTCAATCTGGGCGCCGAGGCCTCCACCTACGGGAACTGGCTGCTGGCGGGGCTCATTTTCTGCATGGTGGGAGATCTATTTCTCATGCCGGACAATGAGCACAGCTTCCTCGTGGGACTCACCGCCTTCCTGTGCGGCCATTTGTTGTTCGCCGTGGCCTTTCTGCAATTGCCTCTGAACGTCACCGGTTTGGCAGTCTCCGCTATCCCCGTGGCCTGCCTGTTGCTAATGGTATGCCGCTGGCTGTTGCCCCACGTGGAAAGAGCGATGAAGCTGCCTGTTATAGCCTATATTTTCGTCATTTCCGCCATGCTCATGTGCGCCGGCCTCACCGCAGGCCACGCGATTGCTCCCGTGGCAATCGTCGGTGCGTGGGGCTTCGCGCTATCAGATCTGGCGGTCGCGCGAGGTCAATTCGTGGCGCCGGAATCAAAAACGAGCGGTCTGTGGGGCACCCCCCTCTACTTTGCTTCACAAATGTTACTCGCAGCCTCGGTGGCACTGGCGTAGATCACTGCAGCACCGACCGAGTCGCGTCTCGCACTGCATAACGCCATTGTGGCAATGACGTATCAGCCAGCATCACCGCTTGCTGGCGAAATGCTCGTGATCCTTGCTGACGGTTAATCGCGAAGACACAGACAACTCCCTCGCAGCGCAAAGTTACGTCTATGGCCTGGGGTAATTTCGCCCAGCGCCCTGGCGACCAGGGCTTCGCATACACGGTCGCATCGAGCTGCTCACCCACCTGCCCGATAATGCGCGTACGTCCCCATTGCTCATCCAGGACGGCCTTAACCTGGCCAAGTAACCAATGAGGGGATACCGCAGTCGGCACCGCCGCATTTCCGCCAAACTCGATTATCGGCTTGCTGAACCGCACGGGAGTCACCCGCTGGTAAGAGCCAACCCCCAACGCAATGCCAATCACACCCAGTGCGAGGATCGCGGTCGTTACCCGGGCGCCCACACCGAATACACAGATCCACCTGATAACGCGCTCCATCAAACCACTGACTCCCAATCCTGAGTCCATACGCAGGTCTTGGTCCCGAAAGCGATTCGCCGGAAGCTTCTCCCGCGATTCCCGCGATTCCCGCGATTCCCGCGATTCCCGACGGAAGCAAGGGCGCGCCTCGACGAGCAGGCTGCTACGCGTCGATACAGGCAGATTGTGCAGCACACTACGCATGGCCAAGCGAACGCTGCGGGCACTCTTGGGACGGTCCCGGGGATTGTTCTGCAATAAGCCGTCTACAAGTTGCACTAACTCAACAGGCACGTCGACGATATCTGACACCCTGTCGCTCAATGGGCAATATCTGCCCTCAATCAGCATTTTCGGGTCGGAGCGACCGTTGCGATAGAACGGGTGTTCGCCTGTCAGCATCCGATACAACAAACAACCAAGCGCAAACAGGTCCGATCTCTCATCCACACCATCATCGAAAAACTGTTCAGGAGCAAGCGCCGCGAGACTGGCCTGCTGACTGCGAGCGCCGCTCACCGCAGCGGCGATACCAAAATCTGTCAGTATGGCCCTGCCGTTAGGTGCGATAAGTACATTACTGGCTTTGATATCGCCGTGCACAATGCGTCGTCGACGCGCCAAAGTCAGTGCGCTAGCAATATCAAGCCCCACTCGTGCCGTGCTAGCGACGGAAGGCCGCACTTGGGACAGGTACTCCTCCAAACTACAACCGGGCACATACTCCATAACCAAAGACAGATGCGACACGGCCTCGACAATATCGTGTATCTTCACCACCCTGGGACTTTGAATATCCGCGATGATCCTGGCCTCCTGCAAAAGGGCTTTGCGCATCTTGCGTCTGTTCGGCATGCGATAGACTTTGATTGCTACACGCCGTTGCAACCTGAAATCATAGCCGAGATAAACGTTGCCCTGACCGCCGCGGTCAATCAGGCGCAATATGCTGTAGCAACCCACCGTGTTATCCATGAGAGGTGCCTGAGATCATTACAGACTGAAGTTGCGCATGCGGCTGCGCAGGGTATTGAGCGGGACTCGCAAGTGACGAGAAACTGCGGCACTGTCACCGCTGCACTCGTCCAGAGCGGATTGAATTTCCTGTGGCGAGAGCGTACTGGCAAGACGGTAGTGCGGCGAACTCTCTATGCGGCGATAGACGGCCGCTCTGGACACGCCCAAATGTTCCGCGACCGGCTTTACCTCAAAACCGTTAGCGACCATTACCCTGTCAAAGGTATCTTCGTCTATCTCCTGCAAACGACGGCGCCGTGCTGGTGCCGCTGCGCTTCGCGTTAGGGCAACGCGCGCCTTCTGCAACCTGTCGGGCACCACTGGTCGACCCGGTCCCGCCAGCATCACCTGCCGCACACAGTTTTGCAATTCACGCACATTACCCGGCCAGTCATACTCAAGAAATGCGAGAAATAGTAAAGCCCATGCAGCAATTTCAGTGGTCGAGGCATCATTCTTGGGCAGGCTAATGGTGCAATCGCACTGGTCAGCTGTGTACTCAAAGAAATACAGCATCAGCTCTCCGATATCCTCCGGACGTTTCCGCAGCGGGGGTAGGTCGATCTGGCAGGCGCCAAGACGGTGCCGCAAAGCTGCCCTGAAGTCGCATTTACTCCCCTCAAGGTCGGCCTCAGTAGCAGCAATAACACGCACATTCACGCGTTCCACTGCCCCGCCCACCCGTTGTATCTCGCCTTGCTGCAAAGCCCGCAACAACTGCGTCTGGACAGAGGGAGACGCATCGCCGATCTCGTCGAGAAAAAGGCTACCCTGTTCCGCCCGCTCGAAGAAACCCGGGACAGCGCGCTCCGCGCCGGTATAGGCACCGCGAGCACTGCCAAAAAGCACTGCCGGCGCAAGATCTCGAGGAATCGCTGCCATGTTCACGCGGATCATAGGACCGTCGCTGCGAGCGCTGGCCCGATGAATTGCATTGGCGACCAGCTCCTTACCTGTCCCTGTCTCACCCCGTATTAATACATCCAGATCGCAGCCGGCGGCCCGATCTATCTGCTGCCTGACCGCCACCATGGCGGCACTGGCTCCTCGCAGGCGCGACTCCTCCGGGGAAGCACCCACAGCTCGTCCTGCCCGGGGCGCTGAGCGCAGCAGCAGAACGATACTGTGGGCCAACAATATCGCCACGCCGCGACTGAGGCGGCCGGAACTGATCTTCAGACTATCAAACAACTCCGCGCCATCTACCCGGCAGCGGCTGGAATTCTCACAACGCTTGAGCGTGAGTTGCCCATTCTCCGCTATAAAGTGTACCGCCCTACGGCTGACGTGCCTGTCACCGAGCACGGATGACAGCCCGCCATCGTTAAGAAAAAAGTTGGGGCTGCGCCGGCCCAGCACCCAGGGCGC
>JAAENL010000351.1 GCA_024224435.1 Halieaceae bacterium | reverse complement strand
GAAGAGCATGTTGGCGCCATCGTAAGCATGGGCGTGGAAGGCGCTCAGCGGATCCTCGCCGTACTTGGCTGTGTGCGCTGCCAGGAAGTGCTGGCCCAACTCGCTCTCGAAGGCCAGGTTCGGACCGGAAATGTACATGCCCTCAGCAGCGTCGCCAGCAGCGGCGATGAAATCAGGCGAGATCATGCCGTCAGAACCGGCCAGGATGGTCTCTTCCAGACCGGAAACTTCTTTCGCCTGGCGGGTGATGAAGCCGCCCTCGGCGATGAAGATGGGGTAGTAGAGGAAGTCGGGGCTGTTCACAGCAATGCTGGTCAGCACCGGACGCATGTCCGTGTCACCCATGTTCACCGCTTCTTGAGCGACGATCGTGCCGCCCAACTCGGTGAACACGTCGGCGAACACCTGCTGCAACTGCTCGGCGTAGGGGCTGCCATCGTGGATGGTGGCGGCTGAACGCACGCCCAGTTCGTTGTAGGCGTACTCGGCAATGGCCCTGCCCTGCACCTTGTCGTTGTGCGCGGTGCGCAGGTAGCCAGCCTGATGGGTCTCAGGAGCCGTCAGAGAGGGAGCGGTGTTAGAGGGAGACACCAGGGAGGTACCCGCATCACTGAGGATGGCAGAGGCAGGCTCGCCAGCGCTGGAGCAGTTGGTGCCGATCACGCCGATCAGGGTCGGATCGGACGCCAGCTTGGTGGCTGCGGCCTGGCCGCCTTCGGCGCTACACAGGGCATCCTCGCCGACCAGCTCGATGGCATGGCCGAGCAATTCGCCCTTGTCGTCGATGGCGATCTCGATGCCGCGGCGGGAGTCGACGCCCAAAGTTTCGTTGGGGCCGCTGACCACCAGGGCGTAAGCGATGCGGACAGGGTCGCCAGCAGCGACGGTGATGCAGCCTAGAGCGTCGGGGCACTCAAGTTCTGTTGGTGCTGGTTCTTCCGCCGGTTCTTCGGCTGGGGCTTCAGCCGTCGGTTCTTCAACTGGGGCTTCAGCCACCGGTTCTTCAGCTGGGGCTGCGGGTTCTTCCGTGGCGCCACCGCCGCAGGCGGCAAGCACCAAGGCCAGGGCCACTATCAGAATCAACGTGATCCATCTTGCGTGTTTCATGGGTTTCTTCTCCTTGTTGAACGTGACTGATTGAGACAGAAAAAATAAAAAAGACTTGCATCGTTCCAAACACCAAACTCAACCTTGACGACTGCCCCCAACTGACCCGCGTCATTGAGAGTTGACTTCAAGCCCCGTCAGGTTGCGGTAAAGTATAACGTGACTTCTTGAATTGTCAAGCATCGCAGTCGCCCAGTCGGAACGTTTCACACATTTGGTGTATTTTTTAATCTGACAGATCGCCAAACGCCCAGGTTTTTGAAGCCCAAGCTACGATAGATGTGACCGGCGCGGGGGTTTTGGTAATAGAGAACCGGTTGCAGTACGTCGGTGATGAGTGATTGACAGAGTGCGACCATGGCAGTTCTGGCATAGCCATTGCCACGATGCTGTGGCGGGGTGTAGACGCCACCAATCATGGCATGAGTCCTGGTCTCGGCGTTGGTCAATACCGAACTGACGATTTGGTTTTCGATCTCAATCACAAATACCCGCGTATCTTGTAATGGGCGCTGCACCCCGCGGGGCGAACGGGTCATGTCTTCGGCGTCGCCATAAAAACGGCAGAGATCATCGAAATCTGCTTGGGTGGCGCCGCGTACGGGCCAGGGTTTGCAGGTCGGGTCGAGGTCAGCAGGATCGAGCCAGCACAACTGCTCGGAGATATCTGCCGTTGCATGGTAGTGTTTGAGATAAGGCTGAAAACTGTCGATAAAGCGAGGGTTATCTTGTAGGCGAGCGGCGCCGGCGGGGTGATTATCTACGACGTTCCCAAAACCGCTGTAGTCACAACCCGACCCATCGGCGATGTTCCAACCATCCATGTAGCGCATGAGCACACCGCTTAGATCGCCGGCGTCGTCAAAACTACCCCAGAACTCACAGATATCAGATTGAACCCCAAGTGCTTCGAGATTACCCAAGAAGTAAAGATTTAGGGCCGAAGCTTGCGCACAAAACGTATATGTTTGATCGTAGTCGAATTCGGTGAGTGGGCGAATCATAGGGCAGGACATTCTGTAAGTGCCTGCGATTATTCCAGACTTCGCTGGCATAATCGACTGGGTGACGAAGTGATCACCTTGCCACCTTGTCACCCCCTCACCTTGTCAGATAAAGAGACCAAGATCGACAATAAATCGTCGGCGATCTTGAATTAGCGCTTAGTCGCAGATGACAATCCGGCCAAGCCGTTTGCAATACGTTCGTCGGCGGGCAAGTCTCCGGGCTCGATGTTCTCCAGCGTTAGTCTTTCATACTGAAAACTCTGGAAAAGTCAGACTAGCCACAAATACTGAGATGCGGCTATGATTATGCTATGAAAAAAAACTGTCAAAATACCTAGAGCCGTTACTACAGAAGTTCAATGATGTCCGAGTTACAAGAAAAGTGCAAG
>JAAENL010000350.1 GCA_024224435.1 Halieaceae bacterium | reverse complement strand
TGACTGCGAGCGATCGTGGGTAGTAGTACTTCGCCGTGGTGCTCATCGTATCGGTTTCCTGTCTGCGTGTCTCAAAACTGCGCCTGATCAATGAGGCAGCCTGCCACGGTGGCAATGGGTTCGGTGGGCGAGGTTATGCAATCGAACCAGTCGTAGGCGATGAGGCGTCCGCAGATAACAATTAGCGCCCAGAATAACAGGGACAAGCCCGCCCCCCATTGCAGTGCGCGTGGTGCTTTTTGCATCCTATCCCAATCTGTGCCCGCCGCGCGCATGCGGCGATGAAACAGCCACGCGTTAATTGCTGCCGCGATCAGCAGTACGATCTTGATGCGGAACCAGAGGCTTTGGGAGGTGCGCACAGGAATGGCATAAAAAAGCATGAGGCCTGTAACGATCATGACGCCGAAACCCACCAGCATGGGCAGACTCAGTCGTTGCGCAAGTGTCGACGCGGGAATGTCAGGCAGTGCCAGCCCCAGCATTCTCAAGTCGATCAGGAAGAGCATACCAAGGCTGATCATCAGTGCCAGTACGTGAGTGCTTTCTATCCAGTTGTACATATAGAAGGATTCGTGCAGGGCGGTACTCTGACTGTGCGTATCCAACCACACAGCTAAATCGTAGATTATCTGATTTGCTGACATGCTTTAGATTAAGGCGCTCAGCGGTCTCGTGGGTCGGCGCCATCACTGGGTGCACCGGTGCCCGATGAGCCCATGAACACCTTGCGGCCATCGGCAAAAGTAAGGTCGCGGCCGTTGGCCTTGCAGGCTGGTTCACAGGTTTTGTCATTGGCTCGGTAGCCGCGGACAATAATTTCGCTGTCGATGGGCAATGAGTTTTTGTGAATACCGCTGCGCAGCAGTGTATTGGGCGTGCCGCCCTCGACCATCCAGGCGACAGCTTCGCCATCATCACCGATTACGTCGAGGTGTATCCAGGCGTGTGGGTTAATCCATTCGATCTTGGTGACCTTGCCCTCCAGTGTGACCGGCGCGTCCTTGTCAAACTCGGCCGAGAAGGCGTGATGCGCAAGCACCTGCCACGAGTGTATTGCCGCCAGTGACAGTGTCAGGTAAAGGGCGTACTGGATATAACGCATAAGTTACTCCTTCTCTGCCTGGCGCGCGCCGGCCAGGATATTGGGTAAGCCGTAGTTGCCCTCGTGGCAGGCGTATTCATAGATAGGCCCCTGCGCAGTTCTCAGAGTCATCTCGCCCTGCCAGGGTTGTGTATAGATACTGTCGTCGGTCACGGTAAACTGGTAGACGATTTCCCGCGCGTTTATG
The DNA here is from genome assembly GCA_024224435.1 of Halieaceae bacterium. Classification (GTDB taxonomy): domain Bacteria; phylum Pseudomonadota; class Gammaproteobacteria; order Pseudomonadales; family Halieaceae; genus Marimicrobium. The sequence continues at coordinate 18,144 of JAAENL010000350.1, read as the reverse complement.
CGGGTAAAGCGCTCTTCTACAACGCTGTCGCTCGTCATGTAGACCTGATGCTTGATGGCGGCGCGCAGGTTCTGTTGCGGGTGGAACTGGGTTGTGCGTACGACCAGCGTGTCGCCCTCCCAGTGGCCGATGGAATCTCCAAGCCAGGGTCTCACGGCCTCTGGCAGGTGTTCGCTATCCAGTCGGATAGTGCGTACGTTGTGACTCATTTCCACAAGGATAAGCACCTCGCCGGGTGTTTGAACAAACTGGTAGTGATTGTTGTACAACACCGGCAGCATGGGTGGGCCCCCGGTAGAGCCAAATCCAACAATGCAGCGCTCCCCGTCGGGGCGTTCCTCAGGGTTGTCGTGGCGCGCCATCCATTTATAGCCCTGCCAGTAAAAGCGACCGCGGCCCAGCAGCGTGTAGGGTATCTGGCCATCCTGCGGCTCTGTAATGATGGAGCTTCGGGGTTCGCCCTGGACGCGCAGTACGCGAGTACCCGCATCTATCCAGGCCGCGTTGTAGCCGCCGACATTCTCTCCGGCTTTCAAGTCACCCTCCGGAAGATTGTCGATCTCAAGCCGTGCTTCTTCGCCAAACATGCCATATTTTTCAACCGCCGTGGCTTCGGCTTCTGTCATTGTCAGCGTGTCGGCCTCATCCGGGCGTGTCAGTGTGGTGACGGTGGCATTGGTCCAGATACCCTGCAAATCCGGATCACCCCAGGGCATCCGGGGTAATGTGTCCTCGGCGGCACTTGCCGTTACGGCGTGCATTAATATAAACAGGCAGGTAAAGCGTGCTCTACTCATGCTGTCACTCCTCAGTCCAGAGGTTCTTTGCGTAAGTGGCCGTACATCATTTCTTCGACGTACTCCACACAGTTGAATTGCAGCATGATCTCATCCCTCCCCACGCGGCGGTAAAGGGGCATACGAATCGTCCAGGGGCGAGTAAATATATCGGCATCCTCTATCGTGGCGGAGTAGTCGATAGTGTGATCACTGGTGCGGGTGAAACGCTCGATAACCTTTAGCTTATCGGAATGGTAATTGCCCGAACGATCGAACCAGGTGCGATCGTTAAAGCCTGTCGTCTCGATAACCAGCGTATCACCTTCCCAGCGTGCCCAGGACTGACCCATCCAGGAGTCCAGCGGCGCGGGTCCGGGATCGGTAAGTGCGATATTGCGTACGGCACCCGCATAGGCGTAATTAAAAAACAGGCTGTCGTCATTGTGGGCGATCTTGAACGGGTGGGGCATATAATTTGCTCGCGGAATACCGGGCAGATAACAGCGTACCTCGGGGTCGTCGGTGATCCAGTTCGCGCGGTTTTGCTCACGCTGGGCGAGGGCGTTTTCACGATAGGGAATCACATCGTCTTCGACCACGCCGATACTCGGGGGAATGGCCCCAGTGGCGCCTAGCGCAACGAGTTCCCGTACGGGAACGGGTACGGCCGGCCCCTCGCGCAACACCTGGGCGGCGCGTCCCGGCTGCGCTTCCAGAGAATCATTAGCGGTATTGAGTACCTGCCACACGCCGCTGAAGTTGACCTTGCCGCCTGCTGTACGCGGTGGTTCATAGGCCAGTGCCTGGCTCGCTATCAGACTGAAAATGGCAAGGAGTAAAGGTGCGAGTATGCGGGATGGTGCCATGATCTTTCCTTCGTGTGGTCTAACGTTGTGGTGCCTGGTCCGGCAGGGCAAAGGCAATAATATGATCTCCGGGCGGCGCTCCGCCACTCCAGTGACCCCCCGCCGCAATGACAACATATTGTTTACCGCCGGGTCTCAGCTGATAGGTCATTGGCAGAGCATTGGCAGCGGTGGGTAGATCTCCCTGCCACAGCTCCTTGCCTGTCTCTGCGCTAAAGGCGCGCAGGGCGTGTTCATTGGAAATGCCGGAAAAGATGAGCCCTGAGTGGGTCATCATGGGGGCGGCCATCCCGGGCAAACCCTCGATCCACCAAAAGGGAAAGGGCGCCATGTCGCGCGTGGTACCCAGTGGCACACTCCACAAGGTTTCCCCGGTGGACAGATTGATCGCGTCCAGTGTGCCCCAAGGCGGTGCGCTGCACGGCAGTCCCAGCGGAGAGGTGATCCAATCGGTCTCCACGCAATAGGGTGTGCCGGTCTGTGCTTGCAGATTGCCTTCACACGCGGCACGCGGAATTAGCTTGCCCGTGCTGGCGAGACGGTTGGTGAAGACGACCATCACGCCGGTATCAGGGTTGATGGCGGGAGAACCCCAGTTATTGCCACCGGCATTGCTGGGGTAGTTCACGCTGCCCTGTAGAGAGGGGGGTGTGTATATGCCGTCGTTGCGCATGCCGGCGATCTTGTCCCTGCACGCGTTGCGATCCCAAAAGGTCAATCCCCATGCAGCGTCGGCGCTATAAGACCCTTTGATCAGCGGAGGGATATGGCTGGGAAAGGGCTGTGTCGGTGCAAGGTATTCCCCTTGAACCGCGCCTTCCTGCGGCACAGGCCGTTCTTCTACCGGCCAAACCGGCTGCCCCGTTTCGCGGTGAAGAACGAATGTCATGCCCATTTTTGTGACTTGTACAACGACCGGTATTGTTTTCTCATCGACCACGAGATCCACCAGTGTGGGCTGCGCGGGGGTATCGTAATCCCATAGGTCGTGGTGCACCATCTGGTAGTGCCAGGCGATCTCGCCACTATCTCCCTTGAGCGCAACAACGGAGCTGGAGTAATAGTCGAGGCCCTTGCGGTGGCCACCGAAATAATCGGGAGTAGTGTTTCCTGTGGGCAGGAACACCAGCCCGCGGGTTTCGTCTACCGAGATGATAGACCATACATTGGGGGTGCCGCTGCGCCAGGTGCCGTCCTCGTTACGCTCCGACCCGCCCGGCGGGACCGGGTTGAATGCCCACTCCAGTTCGCCGCTGCGTGCATTGTAGGCTCGCACAATTCCCCCGGGAGAATCGGTGCGTTGGTTGTCCAGTACCATGGAGCCGGTGATGACTTTGTCCCCTAAAATTGCCGGGGGCGAGGTAATGCCGTATTCCGCCGGTTGGTGTTGAGACATACCCTGACTGGTATCGATCTCACCGGCGTTGCCAAAATCGGAACAGGGCGTACCGGTTTTCGCGTCGAGGGCAATCAGGCGTGCATCCATGGTGCCGACGAAGATACGGTGCTCACAAAACCCCTCGCTACCGGAGTGCCAACTGCTGACGCCGCGGCAGTGGGTCAGGACAGGGTGATTGTCCATGTCCACTTCTGGGTCGTAGGCCCAGATTTCCTCACCGGTTTCTGCGTTTAGCGAGAAAACGCGATTAAAGGGCGAGCAGTAATACAGTCTGTCGTCGACCAGAATCGGAGTGACCTGCATGGAGCTTTGCGCGAGTCTGCCGGCGCCGGCTTTGCGCGCCTCACGATAGTCACCGGAACGGTGCTGCCATGCAATCTCAAGGTTGGCGACATTATCAGGGGTAATTTGGTTGGCGCGCGAAAAGTGCGTGCCTCCCGGCGTGGCGCCATAGGCGGGCCAGTCGGCGGTCACTCCGAGTGGCGGTTCACTAATGATTTCCGGTTGGCAGGCGGAAAGGACGGTTGCGGCAATGGCAGACATCAGGAGGGCGAAGGGTTTGCTGCTAGGGTAGGTGTGCATACGACTAATGTACCCTGTGTCGAGGCTGCCCACAAATGCGCTGCTCGGGTCGAAACCGGTTTGCGCGTGTCGTGCGCGCTTTGACTGAATCTGCTGAATGTGGTCGACTGGCGGGCCTGATTTACGTCTGTTTCATAAAGCCGATGGCCATGACGAATCCGTTCGGCGAGGGCACTGCATGCGAAAGTTAACTGGTCTCGAAAAATGGTCTTATGCCATTGGCAACATGCCTTTTTCGGTGAAAGATGCGGCCTTCGTCAACTTTGTTGTTTTTTATTATACGCAGGTACTGGGTCTGAGTGGCACGCTGACTGGATTGGCTATGTTTGTTGCGCTCACCTGGGATGCGATCTCTGACCCAGTGGTGGGTAGCTGGTCTGATACGCTGCGCACGCGCTGGGGTCGGCGCCATCCACTGCTGGTCGCAGGCGGTCTGCCCACAGCATTGTTATTTCTTGCGTTATTTAATCCCCCAAGCGGTCTGCAGCAAATGGGAACCTTCATCTGGCTGCTGGGTGTCTCAATCCTGGTGCGCACATTCCTCACGATTTATTTCATTCCTTACAGCGCTATGGGTGCGGAGCTATCTGCCGACTACGATGAGCGCACGATCATTGCCAAAGCGCGGGTGACGATGGCGTGGCTGGCTGGCATGTTGATGCCGGCTATCGGCTTTGCCGTGATCTTCCAGTCCAATGGTGATGTGGACGGTCGTCTGGTACAGGCCAACTACGTTGAGTACGGAGTGTTGTCGGCTGTATTAGCCGGCGTGACTGTTGTTATCTGCGTGTTGGGTACGCGCTCGACTATTCCGTACCTGCCGCAGGCGAGCGCTGATGATGCGCCCTTTAGTCTCCTGCGGCCGATAACGGATATGCGTGTGGCGTTCAGCAATCGCAAATTTTTCCTGGTGACCTGCGCCGGTCTCGCTTTCGGTATCGCCGCGGGTGTCTACGCCACGCTGTCGCTCTATATCGGGACTTATTTTTGGGAGCTCTCCACTGATCAGTTGGCAGGTATGGTGATACCCACGTTCATCGCAACCCTGCTGGGCTTCGGTGTGCTGGCGCGGATAGGGCAGCGTGTGGACAAGCCGCGTATGCTGTTGGCCGCCTGCATACTGCTCGCGCTGAATGTCTTTGTTTCGCTGGGCGCGCGTCTACTGGGTTTTCTACCGCCAAACGGAGCCGCGCTGATTTATCTCTGGGTTCTGGGCACCACCGGTATCGGCGTATTCGCGTTAGTCACCCTGCATGTAGTCACGGCGTCACTCACAGCAGATCTCCTTGACGAGCAGGAGCTCGCAACGGGCAGGCGACAGGAGGGCGTATTTTTCGCCGCGGGGGCCTTCCTGTTAAAAGCGACAACGGGCCTCGGTGCAATGCTGGCGGGTGTGGTGATCGATCTTGTCGGTCTGAGCCCGGGTCTTGAGCCAGGCTCAGTGGCGGTAGAGGTATTGCAACAGCTGGGCTGGTTTACTATTGCCCTCACGGGAGGTATGGCGCTGGTGGGTGGCGCGTTTTATCTCAGAGTGCGTATGACGCGGGAAGATTTGGCGCAAATCCGTCGGAGGCTCCAAGACAGAGTGGCGAGCGAGTAAATTTTGTCTCGCTTACTAGAATGGCGCCGGGCCCGGAAAACGCTCGCGCAGTTCCGGCTTCAACAGCTTGCCTGACGGATTCCGCGGCAGGGCATCCACCAGTTCGTAGAGTTGTGGCACTTTGTAGCTTGCAAGATTCTCTTTGCAGTAAGCCTTGAGCGACTCCGTTGTGGGTTTGGCGTCGGGCGCAGCAACGATTAACGCCAGCGGGGTTTCTCCCCATTTTTCTGAGGCGACACCAATGACGGCAGCTTCCTGCACATCGGGGCAAGCAGCCAATACATTTTCAAGCTCCGCTGGGTAAATGTTCTCGCCCCCGGAAATAATCATGTCTTTTTTCCGATCGCAAACGGTGACAAAACCGTCCGCATCCCAGGTGCAGATATCGCCGGTGTAAAGCCAGCCGTCTCTCAACGTTTCGGCTGTCGCCTCGGGCTTGTTCCAGTACTCCTTCATCATGTGCCGCCCGGTAATGAGCAGCTCTCCGGCTTCCTCCGAGCCCATGGGTATGGTGTCGCCTGCTCCGTCGACGATCTTGATCTCCGTGTGCATTTGCGGTTTGCCGCAGGAGCCTACTTTTGCTTCGGCATCCTCCGGCAGAAGCAGTGTGCCGGGGCCGCAGGACTCGGTGAGACCATAGGCCTGGCAGATGCGGATACCCAGCGCTTCGTAGTCTCGCAGCAGCGAAACTGGCACCGGCGCCGCACCGGTTGCAATCCAGCGTACGGAGGAGATATCACATTCCTTACGCTCCGGCACAACCAGCATAAACTGCAGCATGGCGGGGACTGCCATAAAAATGGTGACCTTTTCCTGCTCGATACAACGGAACATTTCGCCGATATCGAGCTCACGCATAATGACCCCGCCACCACCGCGGTGCACCAGCAGCGATGCCGGGCTCATAGTGCCGACATGGAACATGGGCATGGCCAGCAACCAACGATCCCCGTCGCGCATATCGGAGGTGCTCATACTGGTGAGTTGCGACCAAAGCATACCCTCATGAGAGTGCACTACACCTTTGGGCCGACCTGTTGTGCCGGAGGTATACATGATGAACAGATTGTCATCATCCCATGCGCCCACCGGTGGTTCGTCCGCGCTCGTGCCAGCGGTTAATTGTTCGTAGTCGGTTGCCCACGCCGGTGTACCACCGTCGGCGTTTTCCCGGCGTAACCAAAGCATGATATCGAGTGTTTCAGTCTCGCCTTCGGCCAGCTTATTCACCGTGTCGTCAAAATCTGAATCGTAGACCAGTGCCCTTGCGCCGCAATCCCCAAGAATATAGTTGAGCTCCGCTGCGACCAGTCGCCAGTTCAGCGGCACGAAGACAGCGCCAATTTTCGCGACCGCAAAATAGGTCTCGATAAATTCAACGCCATTTTTCAACAGAGTCGCAACGCGGTCCCCGGGTTTTATACCCGCTTCAAGCAGTGCATTAGCGACCCGGTTTGAACGAACATTGAGCTCGGCAAAGGTAAACCGACGATCACGCTCGTATTCCACCACGGCCTCGCGGTTGGGGCAGATTTCTGCGCGTTTTTTTAGGAATAATCCGATATTGGTTTTCATGGCGAACGCTTTCAGGAATTTTCGTTGGGGCGGTATGTTATCAGATGTAGTAATCCCTCTCTGTCGACTATTTGAACCGAAGTGATAGAAACAGAGGGTGCCATCTCAAACGATCAGCTGTGTCGGCGGGCAGCGCCGCGCAGGGTGCGGGCATAGCCCGCCTCGCGTTAAAGTGTGACCTTGACCGCCGCCGCCGCCGCGTTAGCCTTGTCACGGGCGGCCTCGACAGAATCTGCCAGCGCGAGCGCGACACCCATGCGTCGTGAGCCTGATACCTCCGGCTTGCCGAACAGGCGCAACTGCGTGTCAGCGCTAGCCAACGCGTTTTCGAGCCCCGAGAATTGCACGTTGCTGCTGTCGCCTTTCACCAGAATGACACTGGATGCGGCGGGTCCGTTCTGGCGGATGGCCGGTATAGGCAGATCGAGAATCGCGCGGGCATGCAGGGCAAACTCAGACAGATCCTGTGACACCAAGGTCACCAAACCGGTATCGTGAGGTCGTGGTGAGACTTCACTGAAAATAACGGCATCGTTCTTGATGAACAGCTCTACACCGAACAGGCCCTTGCCACCAAGAGCGGAGGTTACCTTTTCGGCCATGTCCTGTGCGGCACTCAGCGCGGTATCCGACATCGCTTGAGGCTGCCAGCTTTCCTGGTAATCACCCCCTTCCTGACGGTGGCCAATGGGCGCGCAGAAAGAGGTACCGTCACGATGTCGCACCGTCAGCAGCGTGATTTCAAAATCGAAATCCACAAAGCCCTCGACAATCACTTTGCCCTTGCCGGCGCGGCCACCCTTCTGGGCGTAGTCCCAGGCGGCTTCCACATCACTTGTCTCTTTCACCAGCGACTGGCCTTTGCCGGAGGAGCTCATAATGGGTTTGATAATGCAGGGCAGTCCCACTTGCTCGATGCCTTTCAGGTACTCCTCCTTCGTTGCAGCAAAAACATAGGGGCTGGTTTGAAGCCCCAGCTCTTCCGCGGCTAGTCGGCGTATACCCTCCCGGTTCATGGTTAACTGGGTGGCGCGGGCGGTGGGAATGATGGTAAAGCCCTCTTCTTCCAGCGCTGCCAGCGTGTCCGTGGCAATCGCCTCGATTTCTGGCACGACAAGATCTGGCTTTTCCCGCTCGATCACGGCACGCAGGGCGTCTCCGTCCAGCATGTTGATCACGTGGCAGCGATGCGCTACCTGCATTGCAGGCGCGTTTTCGTAGCGGTCTACGGCGATGACTTCAACACCGAGGCGCTGTAATTCTATGACGACCTCCTTGCCGAGTTCGCCGGCGCCGCACAGCATGACTTTGCGTGCGTTGGGACAGAGGGGGGAGCCCAGTGTGACTGACATGATCATGTTACTCCTGACGAGAGGTGGCGGTTTAGCCTGCGCCGTTACGCTGCCGGCGAGACAGCGGGTGGCTAGTTGCCGGGTGTAATTCGCGTGGCGGCGAACAGCAACAGGCCGGCGACGATTACCTCGACGGCAATGGTGTCCGGTGTGAGTGCTGCGCCGTGCGCCACCCATGCGATGACGCGGAAAGTGGCGATCAAACCCAGCAACAGGGCGGGAGCGCACAGCCACACCCGGTTGGCAGTGGCACTGCCGATTAGCATCATAATGCCCATCGACAGGAACATGCCCCCGACGTCGCCAATCTGTGCGCTCAGGCCGATGCCTGTCATCAGGCTCATGCCCAGTTGGTCCGCAGCCCCGCCGGGATCAGTGGCCCAACGCAGGCCCATGACCACAAAGAGCAGGGCCGGTAATGCGATCAGTATGCGAATCCATTTATTCATAGTTTCTCCTTGGTCGAGCGAGTATAACCAACCCGCTGCTATTTGTTGAACCCTGTTGCGAGCGGATTAACGGCCGGGGCCAGCGCCGTTGCGCAGAGGTATTTGCCGCTGTCGCGTATACTGCACCTACACGCCTTAGATTATTTACCATGACAGACATAACACAAGTGGATGCGACCGGTCATGCTTGCCCTATGCCGCTGCTGATGGCCAAGCGGGCCTTGAATGTCCTGCAGTCCGGTCAGCGAGTACGAGTACTGGCTACCGATAGCGGTTCGGTGCGGGATTTCCAGGTATTTGCTGAGCAGACCGGCCATCGATTGCTGGAAAGCGCCGAACAGGATGGCGTGTTCACTTATCTCATCGAGAAAGCCTGAGCCGCCGCGGGCCTTAATCGCTTTTGTTTGGGCGGTAAAGCCGTCAGAATGGGCGAAACCGCGCGCGGGATAACGGACCTTACATGCTAGAAATTTTCAGGAAGTGGTACAAACGGTACCTGTCCGAAGAAGAGTCAGTCTTGCTGCTGGTGCTGCTGACTCTGTCGGTGGTTCTGCTAATGACCATTGGCGATATCCTGGCTCCCGTATTGGCCGCCATTGTGCTGGCTTACCTGGCCCAGGGCCTATCCGGTCGACTGGAACGCCTCGGTTTGCCAACGTGGCTCGGTGTAGCCGTGTCCTACCTCGTTTTTGTCGGCGCGTTTTTTGGCTTTTGTCTGGCTATATTGCCGCTGGTCTGGCGCCAGATGCTGAGCCTCGTGGGGGAGTTGCCGGGCATGTTGTCCCGCGGGCAGGAGATTCTCAGTATTCTCCCTGAACGCTACCCCCAGTTTTTCTCGGAAGCGCAGGTAAGGGAGCTGATATCCCTGGCGCAGAGTGAGTTGGCCGGGCTTGGACCCGCGCTCGTGACCAGTTCTCTTGCATGGATACCCTCGATCCTTACCGTCATGGTTTACCTCATATTGATTCCTCTGCTGGTGTTCTTTTTTCTCAAGGACGGGCACCAGATTTCTGCCTGGTTCGGTGGTTTCCTGCCGACTGAGCGGCCTCTGCTGCGCCGCATCTGGCGTGAGATGGATCAGCAGTTTGCCAACTACGCTCGGGGTAAGGTGCTGGAAATTTTGATAATTGGTTCTGTCAGCTACTTTGCTTTTGCATGGCTGGGTTTGCAGTACGCGGTTCTGTTAGCCGTGCTGGTGGGTGTGTCAGTGATTATCCCTTATATCGGAGCGACTCTGGTGACCTTGCCAGTGGCATTGGTTGGATTTTTCCAATGGGGTTTGACGCCGGAATTTTATTACATGCTCGCGGTCTATATGGTAATACAGGTATTGGATGGTAATGTGCTGGTACCTTTGCTGTTCTCAGAGGCTGTCAATCTGCATCCGGTGGCGATTATTTTGGCGGTGCTTTTTTTCGGCGGCATCTGGGGTATGTGGGGTGTATTTTTCGCGATCCCTTTGGCCACCATGATCAAGGCCATTATCAGTGCCTGGCCCCGCGCCGGGAGCGCGGTTTCAGGGGTCGATCAGTAGGGTTATATTTGATGGAGTCACGCATGTCCCGGATCAATTCCCGGCGGAATTTACACGCCCTTTTGTGCGGCATCAGTCTTGTTGCAATTGCGTCCTGCTCGTCTTTACCGCAGGGGCCTCAACCCGTACAAAGCCCTAACGACGATTACCGATATCGACTGCTCACCCTGGATAATCAATTGCAGGTGTTGTTGATCTCCGACCCCGGAGCGCCTAAGGCGGCTGCAGCACTGGATGTGCGCATAGGCAGCGGCGATAATCCGAAAGGCCGTGCCGGCATGGCGCATTTTCTCGAGCACATGCTATTTCTCGGAACTGACAAGTACCCGGACTCCGGCGAATACCAGCAGTTTATTGCGGAGCACGGCGGCTCGCACAACGCCTATACCAGTTTCGGCAACACCAATTACTTCTTCGATATCAATGCGGATTATCTGCCTGAGGCCCTCGACCGCTTTGCGCAGTTCTTCATCGCGCCCCGGTTTGACGTCGCGTATGTGGACCGTGAAAAAAACGCGGTCGAAGCGGAATACCAGATGGGTCTGAAAAGCGATCAGCGCCGCGAGCTGGATGTATTGCAGGAGGTAATGAATCCTGAGCATCCCTATAGTCAGTTCTCCGTCGGAACGCTGGAGACCTTGGCGGATCGTCCCGACGCGACCATTCGCGATGACATGGTGGCGTTTTACAACTCACACTACTCATCCAATATTATGCGCCTGGCAGTGCTGGGGTCCGAGTCTCTTGATGAACTGGAGGCGCTGGTGCGGCCGCTTTATAGCCGGATTGCTAATCGCGATTTGCCGCGTGAGGCGATCGAGGTGCCCCTGATTGAGCCCGCGCGCCTGCCCTTGATGGTCGAGTTGCAGCCGTTGGCCACGCAACGAACGATGACGGTGTCGTTCCCTATTCCCGATTACAGGGATGAATATCGCGTAAAACCCGGAATTTATGTGGGCAATTTGATAGGCCACGAGGGGGAGGGCAGCCTGTTCTCGCGCTTAAAGGAGGAGGGGCTGGCGGAGTCCCTTGGCGCCGGCGAGGGCTTCGCCTGGGACGGTGGTGCCTTGTTCAGCCTCGGCTTAACGCTGACCGAGCAGGGCGCGGCGCAGCCAGAGCGTATCTTGCAGCTGGTGTTTGCCTATACCGACATGTTGCGTAAGGAGGGTCCCCAGGAGTGGATGTACCGGGAGCAGTCGAGGCTGGCGGAATTGAGTTTCCGCTTTCGGGAGCAATCCAGTCCCATGGGGTATGTCAGTGCACTGGCCAGCGGGATGCAGTACTACAAGGCGTCGGATATTCTGCGCGGCCCCTACATAATGGAGGACTACGAGGCGGCGATGCTGGCAGAATTACTGGAGTATATCCGTCCAGAGAACGCACTGGTCATGTTCAGTGATCAGGCCGTGGAGGGGGATGAGGTGTCGCAGTACTATCAGGTGCCCTACTCGCAGAAGCCGTTGGCGCCGATGCCTGCTCCTGTCGGGGCAGATGTGCTGGGTACAATGCGCCTGCCTGCCCCCAACGAGTTCATTGCCGAGAATGTGGCGCTGGTCGCGCTGCCTGAGACGCTACCCGCGATACCGGTGGTGGCGTTTGAAGCAGAACGCCAGCGCATCTGGTACATGCCTGATGCGGAGTTTCGTGTGCCTCGGGGCGTGACCTATATTAATTTCCGATCGCCCGCGGTGGGCGTGAGCGCCGCTCAGGCTGCACATGTGGCGTTGTACACCGCTCTCTTAACGGACCGGCTGAATGAGTTTGCCTACCCGGCGCAACTGGCGGGAATGAGTTTCAGTTTCAGTAAAAATGCTGAGGGTATCAGCCTGCGACTAGGCGGCTACACCGACAAACAGCAGCTGCTGCTGCAGCGCTTGCTGGAGCAGGCGCAGGCGACAGACTACAGTGCGCAGCGCTTCGATAATATTCGTAAGGATATGATCCGCACCTTGGAAAACAGGGTTGCCAAGCGGCCCAGCAGCCAGGTGGTGAACGACCTTAACGAAGCCCTCAAATACAATAGCTGGGGTGAGGAGGTTCTGATCGAGGCTCTGCAGGGGACCAAGCTTGCCGACCTGGACGCTTACATAGCCGGCTTTTGGCAAGAGGCGAGTGCGGAGGCACTGATATTTGGCAACTACCCCGAGGCCCGTGTGGCAGAGGTATCGGCACTACTCGACGTTGTACTGGGCGCGGGCCCGGCACCCGCTTTGCCGCCGCGCAGAATTCTCAAGCTCGCAGCCGGGGAGTCGATCCAGTTCCCGGTGTCGATTCCCCATGACGATGCCGTCGTCGCCTGGTACCTGCAGGGCAATGACGACCAGTGGAACGACCGCGCCATGACAGCACTCACAGCTCAGATCATATCGTCGGGCTTTTTCGACCAGCTGCGCACCGAGCAGCAATTGGGCTACGTGGTGGGCGCTTATAATTATCCGCTGGAGCAGGTTCCCGGCCTGGTATTGCTGGTGCAGTCACCCTCGGCGGATGCCGCTGCGGTGGCTGTGGCGATGCAGGCGTATATGACCGGTGTCACGCCGCTTCTTGAGTTGGAGCAGTTCACGCGTCACAAGGCCGCGCTGATCAGCGATATCCTGCGTCCGGACAAGAATCTGGCGGAGCGGGCGGAGCATTACTGGCGTTCGATTGCGCGCAAGGAGTACGACTTCGCTGGACGGGAGACACTGGTCGCCGCGGTAGAGGCGATCACGCTGCAAGACTGGGCTGCGTACTATGCTGACGTATTCATCGCTCAGCCACACGCTCTGCAGGTTGTGGCGCCCGGGCGGCAGGGCAAGCTGCCCGAGGGGCGGTTCGAAGTGGTCGAGTCCGCCGCCGCGATCAAGCGTGATCACGCCACCTATCTAATTGATTGACGACGCCATGTGGCGCGTATTTATTTATAGGTTCTAAAATAGAACTAGATAGATTTATGCGTCGCTGTCGACTACTATCTAGTTACCCGGGTTGTTGCCCAAGCAGCTACTTGCGACTGAGTGCACTGGCTGCAGTGCTTGGAGCACCCACGAGCAAGGTTCCCTAACAGTTCTTTAATAGAACTCACACCATGGCTGGCGGAAGTTTCTCAGCGCCGCAGGAGGTTTATCGCGATGAAGGGAGATAGCAACCCACCGGAAACTCTCGAGTGGCTCGAGGCACTCGATGATGTGGTCAGGCAGGAAGGCGAGGAGCGTGCCGCATTTCTTCTGCAGGAGCTGGCCAAGCATGGCATGAATCGCCGTTTGCCGCTGCCCACCGCTGCCATCACTCCTTTCTCCAATACGATCGCCCCCGCAGAGGAAAAAATGATGCCCGGCGATCTGTTCATGGAACGCCGCGTTCGCTCGCTGGTGCGCTGGAATGCCATGGCCATGGTGATGCGGGGCAACGACAACGATGACGGGCTGGGCGGGCATATCTCGAGTTTTTCCTCCAGCGCGACCTTATACGACATCGGGTTTAATTATTTTTTTCGCGGCACAGAGGACGGGCACCCGGGCGATCTCGTGTTCTACCAGGGGCACAGTGCTCCGGGGATGTATGCCCGCTCTTATCTTGAAGGGCGGCTGGGCGAGGCCCAGCTTGACCGCTTTCGGCGGGAGGTCGGTGGTGGGGGTCTGTCTTCCTACCCTCATCCCTGGCTGATGCCCGGGTATTGGCAGTTTCCGACCGTATCGATGGGGCTCGGGCCCATTCAGGCGATTTACCAGGCCAGAGTGATGAAGTACCAGCAGGACCGTGGGTTGATCGACCACCGGGATCGGCAGGTCTGGTGTTACATGGGAGACGGCGAGTGCGATGAGCCGGAATCCCTGGGGGCCATATCACTGGCAGGCCGCGAGGGGATGGGCAACCTGAATTTCGTCATTAATTGTAACCTGCAGCGCCTCGACGGGCCGGTGCGCGGCAACGGCAAGATCATCCAAGAGCTCGAGAGGGTCTTTCGCGGCGCCGGCTGGAACGTCGTCAAAGTGATCTGGGGCGCCAACTGGGATTCGTTGCTTGCCAGGGACCACAAGGGCTTCCTGCGCCGGCGGATGGACGAGGCGGTCGACGGTGACTACCAGACCTACGCCGCCGATCAGTCCGGAGCCCACATCCGAGAACATTTCTTCGGCAAATATCCCGAGCTTGCAGAGATGGTCGCCGACATGAGCGACGGCGACCTGTGGCGCCTGAAACGCGGCGGCCACGATCCGGACAAGGTCTACGCCGCCTACGCCGCGGCGGTGAAGCACGAGGGCCAGCCGACGGTGATCCTGGCGAAAACGGTCAAGGGATACGGCCTGGGCTCGGCGGGTGAGAGCCTGAACCCCGCGCATAACCAGAAGAAGATCGAAGAGGAGACGCTGCGCAAGTTCTCGGAGCGCTTCAATATCCCCATACCCAACGACGAGCTGGCCGACGCGCCGTTCATCCGGCCCTCCGAAGAGCTGAGCAGCTACATCAAGGACCGCCGGACGGCGCTGGGCGGCTCGCTGCCGGCGAAGCGGATCCAGTGTCCCACCCTCGAAGTTCCGGCGCTCGACGCCTTCAAGCCCTTGCTCAAAGGCAGCGGCCAGCGCGACGTCTCGACCACCATGGCCTTCGTCGAGGTGCTGCGCAAGGTGCTGCTTCGCGACCAGGCGATCCGGCGCCACCTGGTACCGATCGTCGCCGACGAAGCACGCACCTTCGGCATGGAAGGCCTGTTTGCCCAATTGGCGATCTACGCGCCGTTCGGCCAGCGCTACGAGCCGGTCGATAGGGACCAGCTGATGTGGTACCGCGAAGAGGAAAATGGGCAGATCCTCCAGGAAGGCATCACTGAGGCCGGTGCCGTCTCGTCATGGATCGCCGCCGGCACTTCCTACAAGACCAACGGCGTGCCGATGATTCCGTTCTTCATCTTCTACTCGATGTTCGGCTTCCAGCGGGTAGGCGACTTCATCTGGGCCGCCGCCGACATGCAGGCCCGGGGCTTCCTGATCGGCGCCACCTCGGGACGCACCACCCTCAACGGCGAAGGCCTGCAGCACGAGGACGGCCACAGTCACCTGGTGGCCTCGACCGTGCCCAGCTGCGTAGCCTACGACCCGACCTACGGCTATGAGCTGGCGGTGATCATCCAGGACGGCCTCAAGCGCATGTACCAGGACTGCGAGTCGGTCTTCTACTACGTCACGACGATGAACGAGAATTATCCTCACCCGCCGATGCCCGAGGGCGCCGAGGAGGGCATCCGCAAGGGCATGTACCTGCTGCGGTCATCGTCTTCCGGGGCTGAGAGCAAACGGGTCCAACTGCTCGGCTGCGGCTCGATCCTGCGCGAGGTCGAAGCGGCGGCCGAGCTACTGGAACAGGACTTCAGCATCGCCGCCGACGTCTGGAGCGTCACCAGCTTCACCGAGCTCCGGCGCGAGGGCTTGGCGGCCGAGCGTCACGGACGGCTCCACCCCGACGACGCGCTACGCACCTGCTGGGTCGAGCAGTGCCTGGCCGCCACCAGCGGACCGATCGTCGCCGCCTCCGACTACATGCGCGCCTTTGCCGACCAGATCCGTGCCTTCGTACCGCGCCGTTACACCGTGCTGGGCACCGACGGCTTCGGCCGCTCGGACACCCGCGAGCAGCTGCGCGACTTCTTTGAAGTCGACCGCTACCATGTCGCGGTGGCGGCGCTCAAGGCCCTGGCCGACGACGGCATCGTGGCGGTGGAGACGGTCAGCGAGGCGATCGCCAAGTACCGCATCGACCCGGAAAAGCCTGATCCGGCGGCGGTTTGAGGGAAAGCCAGAGGGCCACGCCGGCCATTTGGCCAAGGCGTCGGCAGGCCTTCGGCTAGCATGGAAGCGTCCTTGGAACCGATCGACAACCGAATCAAGGAGCGAACGATGACCGAGCAAGCTACCGCCGAACGTCCGATGGTCTCTTATCCCCCCCGGGCTCACGCCCGGGGCTAACATATACCGCCCTCCGGGCTCCGGAGCCCGGAGGGCAGAATGAGCCGCCTTCCGGTGCGCGGCAGGGTCCTGGAAGACCGGTATCATTCGGGCTTGAATCAAGGAGTGAACGATGACCGAGCAAGCTACCGCCGAACGTCCGATGGTCTCTTACCTCACTCTTCGCTGCGTCGTCGGGTTCCTCGGTGTGGCGCTGCCGGTCGTTCTCGCGATCTGGGGCTACTGGCTCGCCGATCCCAATGGGCTTCAGGATTCCATCAGCGACTACTACAGTCTGGGGACCCGGGACCTATTTGTCGGCACCCTATGGGCCATAGCCTGGTTTCTGTTCGCCTACAAGGGCTACGACGACCACGACGATAGGGTCACGGATCTGGCGTGCTTCCTGGCCTTGGGCGTCGCCCTGGCGCCCAGCAACGGCACCGGTTTCGTCAGGTTGGTCCACCTCCTCAGCGCCTTCGGCATGTTCCTGGTTCTGGCCTACATCTCCTACTTTCTCTTCACCAGGTCCAGCGGCGAGCGTACACCGCGGAAACAGTCCCGAGATCGCATCTATCGGACTTGTGGGATTGTCATCTCAGCATGCATCGTGCTGATTCTGCTTTA
The DNA here is from genome assembly GCA_024224435.1 of Halieaceae bacterium. Taxonomy (GTDB): domain Bacteria; phylum Pseudomonadota; class Gammaproteobacteria; order Pseudomonadales; family Halieaceae; genus Marimicrobium. Next base: position 1,460 of record JAAENL010000350.1, on the reverse strand, counting down.
TTCCGTTTTGCCCGACGACAACCCTCTGGCCAAGCTCAAACCGGTCTTCTGGCTGGAGGCCTTCGCGCTATGGGCTTTCGGAGTTTCCTGGTTCGTCAAGGGTGAAGCGATCAGTTTCCTCAACGACCCGGCGTGACATCTAAGGCGCACGTCTCTTCTTCGCTGCCTCCGCCTGCTTTTCCTCGAGCTCTCGTACCCGCTGGCGGATGACCCTGGGGTTGTTGCTGAACACCAGGGCGCCGCCGATGTCGATCACCGGCAAGCCACCGCCGTGGCCGGCCTTCTTCTTGTACTCGCGCCGCGCCATTGAGCTGGCGATGATGTCTTTCTGGACGAACGCGACGCCGAGCTCTTCGAGCAACTTTCTCGCCCGGGCGCACTCCTTGCACAGGCTGGTCATGTAGAGAATGATCTCAGGTTCAGGGGCCTTCCTGGTCTTCCGCCTCGAGCTGCCGGCCGCCGGCTCCGCGGCGGCCGGCTCCGCGGCGGTCTGCTCCCGCGGCAAATATGGCTTGCCTGAACGCAGCGCCGTCGTCTCCTCGCTGGCTTCGAGATCGACGTCGTCGAGTGCCAGGGTCTGCTGCTCGCCCCCGAGGTCGATATAGGTCAGGACGTCACCGTCGATAGTCCAGGGATCCCGGGTCTCGATCAGCTTGCCTTCAAGGGTGATCAACCAGTCGGCGGCGACCGGCGAGGTCACCGCCGCGAAGGCCACGATCAAGGCGCCGGATTTCCAGATGGATCGATAGCTTGTTGGTCGGAACTGGATCATCTTCCCAACCTCCTGCCGCCCTCGCGCCGGACTTCGGCGTTGAAGCGAGCCGTCTCGTCTTCGTCCAATTCTAGGTAATTCTCTACCACGCCCGCAAGCACGTAGCGCTTCTCGTCGTCGACGTCCGCCCGCCGGACGGCCTCATAGCATCGGACGCCGCAAGCTCAGACGGCACTAAGATCCTGGGGGGCGATCCTCGCGGTGGGCCTGGCGAGCGTCCTCGCGGTGGGCCTCGCGACGGCGCGAAGTCGTCTTTGGGCCACCCCATGCCCCGAGGCGTCTGGTTCTGAGAAGTCCCCGAAGATGGTGCCCCCGAAGTTGGTGCCGGGCGCCCGCGCGGGAGCAAAGCGTCGGACGCGGCGGTGCTCAATCCGCGGGAATCGGCGGACACCCGGAATCGCCTGCTGACCTGGCTCAGCGGCTTTTCCGAGCCGGCGTCCCGGTGGCTCGACAGGACGCCGGCCCCCCGGGGGCGGCCTGACCGCGGTGGAATCAGGCCCGTGCACAGCACCGCACATGCCGCGGGGACATGTAGAATTTTATTTCCATGGCGTCATAGCATCGACACCGCTGTAGAAAAAGATTCGAGCGCCGACCGCTGGTCCGACACCGCTGTAGAAAAAGATTCGAGCGCCGACCGCTGGTCCGACACCGCTGTAGAAAAAGATTCGAGCGCCGACCACTGGTC
>JAAENL010000349.1 GCA_024224435.1 Halieaceae bacterium | reverse complement strand
GGCCTGCGCTGCCGAGTGGTGTTATGAGATACCGGTGGCTGAGGTCGCTTCTCCGAGATCCGTACGGTCTCGGGTATACGATGGCGCTGAAGCTGGGCGTGTACTAAGGCCGATTTCGACCAAACGCGGCCGCGCCGGTTTGCAGCGAGAGGCATGGAGACAAGGAAAAAAGAATGAATAGAAAATCAAGACTGGGGCTTTGCCCTATCGGAAAGTTCGTCTTCAGTAATGAGGATGCCGTGAAGTACAAGAAGAGGCTGCAGGCGCTGCTCAGGGCGTGGGAGGTTGATTTTGTCGATCTCGAAGGTGTGCTTGAAGATGGGCTTGTCAAGGACCAGTCACAGGTCTCGGCCGTGGTGGAACATTTCAGAGCGGCGAAGGTCGACTGCCTTTTCATGCCGCACTGTAATTTCGGCACGGAAGGAGCCGTTGGCATGATCGCCAAAGAGCTGGATGTGCCCGTGCTGCTCTGGGGGCCGCGGGATGCTGCCCCGCTTGAGGACGGAACACGCCTGCGGGATTCGCTCTGCGGCCTGTTTGCCTCCAGCAAGGTCCTGCACAAACTGGGGGTCCAGTACAGCTATATTGAAAACTGCGGCGTGGACGATCCCCAGTTAAAGCAAGGGGTTGATACGTTTCTCGGCGCGGTCAACTGCGCCGGCACCTTGCGTAAGGGCGTACGCATAGGGCATATCGGGCAGCGAATCGATTTTTTCTGGACCACGATCGTCAACGAAAGCGAACTGCTGGAACGGTTCAACGTCCAGGTCCTGCCCATCGACATGGTGACCTTTATCGCCGATGTGCGCAGCCGTGTGCAAACTCAAGCGTCACGCTACCGGGATGAAGCGCAGGCACTGAAGCAGACTTGGGAAATCATCGGCTTTGCGAACGACGACCCACTGATAAACATACTGGCTGTGCGCGATCAGATGCTTGAGTGCGCGGAGAAAGAGGCCCTGGACGGCTTTGCCGTGCAGGACTTTACCTCACTGGTTGATGCCATGGGCACCTACTGTATTGCCGCAAGCAGCATGGTGAGTGACCGCATGCCTGTTTCCATGGAGTCGGACATCCACGGGGCGGTGAGCAACATTCTGCTGCACAGAGCCGGACTTTGTCGTGAACCGGTGTTTCTAACCGACATCACGGTACGTCATCCTGAGGATGACAACGGGGTGCTCCTGTGGCACGCGGGTGCACCGACCTCAATGATCAAACCGGGAGAGACTGTAAAGCTGGGACATCACTGGATTCTGCCCAGTCCGCTGGCTGGCATGACGCATTTCCCCCTCAAGGGTGGTGACATCACCGTGGCACGGTTTGACGGTGACAGGGGAGAGTACCAGTTGGCTGTGGGTGAAGGACACTCCATGGACGGCCCGTATAACCAGAATAACTACCTGTGGATGAAAGTCGGAAACTGGCCCAGATGGGAACGGAAACTGATCGAAGGGCCTTTTATTCACCATGCTGCAATGACCTATGGCCATCTGGGTGCAGTCCTTACCGAAGCCTGTAAATTCATAGATGGGTTGCAGGTGGTCAATCTCGATGCAGAGGAGTGAAAACGTGAGTGAAGCTTCGAACAAAACAGCGTATCTCTACCTGGTCTCTCTTGTGGCCGCGGTAGGTGGATTTCTCTTTGGCTATGACCTGTCCATTATCAGCGGAGCGCTGCCGTTTCTCAAGGCCCATTTCGCGCTGGATGCCGCCGGAGAGGGCTGGGCAACAAGCAGTGCGATACTCGGTTCCATTCTGGGGCCTGTCGCGGGGATCTGGCTCGCCGATGCCGTGGGCCGGCGCAAAACGCTTGCCATTGCCTCCTTCTGCTTTCTGGCCTCAGCCATAGGCACCGCACTGCCGCATAGCCTGGGACAGTTCGTGTTCTGGCGCATGGTCGGTGGTGTTGGCGTGGGACTCGCTGCCGCCACCTCTCCCATGTATATCGCAGAGATAGCGCCGGCAAAAATGAGAGGGCGACTGGTTACCGTTAACCAGCTTGCCATCGTCATCGGTATCAACCTGGCCGTCATCGCGTCGTACCTCTTGTCATTTGGAGAACACTGGCGCTGGATGTTCGCTTCTGAAGTGTTGCCCATACTTCTGCTGATGATCGGGCTCTTTTTTGTACCGGAAAGTCCACGCTGGCTGGCAGCCCGGAAGCGGGATGACGAAGCGCTGGATGTCCTGTCCCGCATTAACGGCAGCGAACAGGCGCACAGGGAACTGGACGCAATCAGGGAGGAACTGCAAAGGGAATCCGGTACCTTCGGGGAACTGCTGCAGCCGGGCATACGCCTGGCGCTGCTGATCGGTATCGTGATCATGATCTTCTCACAGGTTAACGGTGTGAATATGATGCTCATTTACGGGCCGACCATCCTCGTGGAAGCGGGAATAGGCACCGCTTCACAGGCCATCTTCTTCACCATATTTTTGAACCTGGTAATCCTCTTCAGTACCCTTATTGCCTTCTGGCTGGTGCATCGATTTGGACGCCGGCAGATCCTCATGGCGGGCGTCACCGCCATGGCGCTGGGGCATGTGGCCATGTCCGCGACGTTTTTCATGGACGGCTCTCCCTTCCTTAATCTCGGCGCCATGTTCCTGGCCGCCGGCGCCTTTACGCTGAGCCTGGCGCCCCTGAGCTGGGTCATCGTCTCTGAAATATTCCCCAACCAGATCAGGGGCAAAGCGGTCTCGATTGTCTGTTGTATCCTCTATGCGTCCTCCTTCCTCTGTGCCCGGTACTTCCCCATGATCACCAACGGGTTTGAGGAGCGCATGGGTCATCCTGGCGGCGCCTACCTCATCTTCGCGGCGATCTGCATGTCGTGTGCATTCTTCACATGGCGGGTGGTTCCAGAAACCAAAGATCTTACCCTGGAAGAAATCGGACATTTCTGGCTGAAACAGGATGCTGGAAAGACCCGCAAAAAAGGAGAAAGAACGTGTTGAAATCACCCCGCATTAAGCATGTGGCTCTTTTACTGTTGATTCTGGCCCGGGTTTCTGTTGCACAACAGACAAACATCTCCGTGAACGGCAATCAGCTGACTGCCGCAGACCAGGCCCCCAGCATTTCGTTGGATCTACCCGATGGCGCGCACGCCGTGCATCAACGAATTGCACGGGTCTTTGAATCTCAACTCTACCAGCGCTGCGGCGCCCGGGTCCAACGCGGGACCGGAGGAGAGGTCGTGGTGGAATTGGAGATCGGTTCCGGCGGCGCCGAAGACGGGTATACCATCAGCGACCGGCCTGAGGGGGGGGTGCTGATCACTGGCAACAATCACCGCGGCCTGCTTTACGGTGTGGGAAAATTCCTCCGCTCGAGCCAATACGAGGACGCCGAATCGAATGCAACATTCATCCCCGGAGACTGGCGGGGTTCGTCCGCTCCGGTCCAGGCGCACCGGGCCGTCTACTGGTGGACGCACATCGGTCCCAGGTGGCGCAATGCGCAACTGGAAAACATCCGCATCGACGTCGAAGAGATGGGGCTGTGGGGCGCCAATGTTATCGCTGGGTGCTTTCCCGTGCAGGGAGGTTATGGCAGTATACCGGGCTACAGCGGTTTTGACGATCCCAAGCTCGCAGGCCTGCTTTTGCGAATGGAAACTATGATGAAAACCGCGAAGGAGCTGGGGCTGAAGACCTGTCTCTTCATCGCTCCAAACACGGCCTACAGTGGCGCCCCAAAGAGCATTCTGGCCACGCCGCACCAGAACAAGTGCGGCGGGAATCATGGCGTCAATGTCTGTCCGAGTACCCCCGAGGGCGAGAGATACCTGCTTGAGCAATGGGAGGGCGTTCTGAAGCATTTCAAAGCGATCGGCGTCGATGAACTGGTTTTCTGGCCCTATGACGAGGGTGGGTGCGCGTGTGAGCGTTGCCGCCCCTGGGGAGGGAACGGGTTCCTGCGCATATCCAGGGCGATCAAGGAAATGGCCGACACCCTGTATCCGGGCGTAAAGATCGCGTTGTCCACCTGGTGTTTCGACAAGGACCCGAGCGCACGCAATGAAACGGAAATGTTGGCGCAGACGCTGGAAAGGGACAATAGCTGGGTCGATTATATCATGCCCGACTACCGCGTGCCGGGGTATTTCCCCGAGAAGATGATCGAGAACGGTGTGCCGGGAAATCTGCCGGCGATCAATTTCGCCGAAATCAGTATGAAGTGGCATGGGTGGAACAATGCGAACAGGGGTTTGTCCCCGAATCCCAAAAAGGTCGCCGCAATGTGGGCGCTGACCAAGGACAAATATAAAGGCGGCATCATACCTTATTGCGAACATATCTACACCGATGCCGACATGGTCATGATGGCGCAGCTCAGTTGGGCGCCCGAGCGTCCGGCGTCCGAGGTTCTGTGGGAATACACGAAGTATGAGTTTTCGGGCGCCCATACCGCTTCCATCATCGATGCCATCAAACAAAACGAGGCAGGGAATACGGGCCAGGCCGCACAGATCCTCAAGTCGGTGGAACCCAAGCTCACGTCATACCAGCGCGACTCATGGCGGTGGCGCTCTTTCATATGCAAGGTCACCGGGGCGAGCGCCAGGGCCATTAACTACGGTGTTGAGCCGCCGCGCAACCGACTCGGGTTTGTTATACCCCAAAACAACACGTCCACGGTCGCCTCGTCGGAGTTAAGTTGGCAATACGGTGCCGGTAATGCCAGTGACGGCATTCTCTCGTCCCAGGACGAGGAGAATTTCTGGGCCAGCGCCAAGCACCAGGACGTAGGCGCCTGGTGGCAGAAAGACCTGCGGAAGAAGATCCCCATTGCAAAGGTGCAGATCCAGTTTCGCGGGTTTGATGGGCGCTATCACTTCGTGCCCAAGACGATCAGCTTCCAGGTGAGTGATGACGGAAAAGACTGGACTACGGTGGTCAGCAAGTCGGCCGACGTGCCCGCCAATAACAGCCCGTATACAGCAACCATGCATACGTACGGTATCAATGCCGAGGGCCGATATGTGCGGCTTCTGTTTGAGGATGGTACCGAAGACACATTCGGTGGTTTCAAGGTGGTTGAACTGGTGGAGGTGAAGATCATCAAAGCTGCTGTTCCCGGCGATTCCAACGATTCAGCCCGGATTCGTCTGCCGGTAGACGTGCCGCCGGTGATCGGGTGCTGGTTCCCGACCGCTGTGGACAGGGAGCCCGAGAACTTCAAACCGTTCCTTGATCATGTCGCCAAGCACACGGCGTATAATCTTCTCACCACCAGCATACGCATCGGCTCCCGGTATATGTCGGACCAGGATGTTCATGATGGGTTCAAGGCGGCATCCGCTTATGCGCGGAAACGGGGCATAGGGATTGTGCCTGAACTGGGCGTCTGGTCCTCGTTCAACAAGGCGTACCCTGAAGAGACGCTGAATATGGTGCGCCTGCAGACCGTTGACCTTGCCGGGGAAGGTGAAGTGATTGCAAAGACCGGTCATAGAGCTGGCGCGAACATGCTGCAGGGTTGGCCCTTCAAAATAGGTCCCGCCAAAATCGCCAGAGTCTACTCGTACGTGCGCGGCGCAAAGGGGGTTGACCCAGGAACCGTGAAGGACATCACATCGGCGTGCAAAGTCAGGGAAGTGACATCGACTTCGATCACAGTGGCCATCCCATGCAACGCGGGAACGCGAGGACGACAGGCTTGTGTGTTGTTCGAAATCCCCTGGCAATGGCCGGATCCCTTCAATCCGCATCTTCCGCAACATCAACGGGACCACCTCAGGCAGTACGCCGATGTCGACCTGGCGGGCGCGTGCCTGGATGAGTTCGGGTTGCCGGCTTTCGCAAAGGCCAACGAACTCTGGTGTTCCCCGCACTGGATCGGTGCTTATGCAGAACGGACCAAGGGCCGCGACCTGCTTTGCGATATGGTGTTGATGGTTCTGGGCGAGAAAGGTCGTGATGCGGAACGCTACGCCGCGGTCAATCACTACATGGAGATGACCTGGCAGCAGATTGCGACGGTTGAGGAGGACTTCTACAAGGCTACCAAAGACATCTTTGGCGCCGCGGCATTTGTGGGAACGCACCCGACCTGGCAACCACATTTGAACGCTTTGGAAGCACGACGCCACGGCTGGGATTGGTGGGCCGTGCGGCGCGATTATGGCCAGACGGATGAATCGACCCCCTATTGCGTGCGCACGGCGTTGGCAAAGAAAGCAGGCGGGCCTGTTGGATACAATATGTATTACTCGCGACGTAAAACCGACTACGAAAGTGAGCTGTGGGCCAACGCATTGGCCGGTTTTCGCGTTAACTATCACCCGATCTACCCCTCCCGCAGGGACAATAACCGGCCCTACGGGGGATGGGATCGTAAGAGCCTTATGGAAGGCCGACTGATGCGGGGAGACTGCCGGGTGCGGATGCTCAACTTCATCTCCAAGACCCAGGTGGATTGTCCTGTTGCCGTGGTCTTTGGCCACGCTTCCGCGTTGAACTGGTCCGGAGCGTCCTACGCCGACGCTGGCGATTCTCTGGCGAACGCCTTCTGGGGAACAGGTTTCTATGCCGATCTGATTCCGACCAGCGAGATAGAAAATTCTGCCTTACGGGTCGACGAGGATGGGTACGTGTGGTATGGCAACCAGAAATACGAGGCCGTGGTCCTTTATCATCCGGAATTCGAGCGAGCCGGCACGGGCACGTTCTTCAGGAAGGCGGCAAAAGGCAAGACCGCTCTGTACCAACTGGGCGCGTGGACCCGTGATTTCGAAGGCATGGCGTTTGACGGGAAGGCAGCGCTGCCGCCGGAGATGCGTCTGCTTTCGAGTAGCGGCGAAGGCGTCAAGCAGGTCACCGCTGTGCTGCGAGAGCGAGGAATCACACCCCACACGCCAGTGGGCCGCTCCGGCCGGTGCCGGCTGATCGACGGCACGGTTATCCTCACGGCCGGCGCGAAGAACGTTGCAGGTGATCCAATCCAAAAGACCATCCAGGTCAATGGTCATGATGTTTCGTTTGATGCTGTTGGCGTCGCGGCCGTACGCCTTGCCAAAGACGGTGCCTTGGAATCCATGGCTGCGGGCGGCATGAAGCTGTTCAGAGTCGGCGATACGACAATCGAATTGACGCAACGCGCTGATGTGGCTTTGTGGAAAGACGAGAAGGGGAATTGGCAGGGCGCGTTGCAGGACTGCGATGGACCGTTGCCCGAGGTGTTGGCAGCAATCACAAAGCAGTGGATCCGACTGGCGATCCCCGTTCCTCTCTCGGAAGACGAATAGGGAACGAGCCGGAGAACCCACCGATGAGTCGTTACAAGGAGAAGAAAAGATGCGGATTAGAAACTATGTTTTTATTATCGGGATGGTACTGCTTTCAGTCGGAGTGACTGCATGGGCACAGCAGACCGCACAGAAAAAGAAAAAAATGGCCGGCGGAAGCAAAACAATGGCGGGAATTAATGTTGAAACCGGAAAAAGAGAGCGGTTGGATATGAACGGCATCTGGCGATGCCATCCTGACTGGAAACAGCAGGGTGAGAAGCTGGGATACTGGAAGCCGGGATTTGATTTTATGGGAGGTAATTGGGGCGGGCCGGGCAGTAAGATGTGGCGTGAAGTCAAGATTCCCTGTACCTATACAGGGTGTGGCCCGGATATGCGTCGCGCTCACGGAATGGCGTGGTTTAGAAAATCGTTCACTATTCCTAAGAGTTGGGAAGGCAAACGCATTGTTATCAGGTTTGAAGGAGTTAACTTTAAGTCCCGTATCTGGGTCAACGGGAAGCATGTACTCGACCATCCCGATGGATTATTGCGGTTTGAAGTGCCTCTTGACGATGTCATTAACTACGGGGTTGAGAATGTAATTATTGTTAGCACTGACAATACTCGTAGAAAAGGAGACCGTTCACCCGGTTCAGAGAACGGTTATTTATGCAGCGGCGGAATAGTCGGCAATGTAGAGATCATCGCCTGTGACCCTGCTCATATTGATAGTGCTAGATTCATTACTGCTGAGCCGGTACAAACCGGCGGTAAATTCTCGCTTGCCGTTACTGTGGAAAACGGTCGCAAGGCAGAGATTAGTGGTAAGCTGGTTGTGGATATGATGGATCTAAGCGGCAAGGTCCATGGCCAGAATACTACTATGAAGATGGGGTCTATTCAGGCCGGGAGCAACAATAAGTTTATAATCGAAGGGTCGGTTGCAGGAGTAAAAGCATGGTCTCCGGATAGTCCAAATCTTTATATGGCCAGAGTATCACTACAGTTGGCGGGTAAAATAGTTGATAGTGAAACATACCGGTTTGGTTTCAGAAAGATTGAGATACGGGGCACTAAACTTTATCTCAATAACAAGCCCCTACTCCTAAATGGTATAAATCATCATGATGATACTCCGGATATAGAAATGGCATGGGATGAAGCTTCCTTGCGCAAGGATCTAGAACTGATCAAAGAGATGGGGGCAAATTTTGTCCGCCTGCCTCATGCCCCACGCGTGGCACAGAAGATGGACCTGTATGATGAGATGGGTTTAATGGTGGCTGGAGAGAATAACCTGCACTGGTTTTATGGAGATGGCGGGCCGGATAGCAAAGAGTTCGCTTCGGCATCAGCAGCAGCCAAGCGCCAGTTAAAGAAGATGATACTCCGGGACATGAGTCATCCTTCGATAATAATGTGGATTGTAAGTAATGAGAGCGGCAGACGCGACAAACGCCAGTCATATGTCATCGAATTACTCAAGGATTGTATGCGTCTGGCAAAAGGTCTTGACCCTTCCCGGCCAGTGACTCATGTATCAGACAAATGGTCGCCAGAGCAGATCAAAAACAACGTAGATGATTTTGCAATAGACGATGTAATTTGTATTAATCAGTACATGACCAGTCCTCAAGCGTGGAAGGATCGGCTAGAATACTTACATAAGGCTTACCCCAATAAGCCCATTGTGATCACGGAATTTGGTTGCGGCGGCAATAATTATGAGGCAAAAGCAAACTATTTTAAGAGTATCGTACCCGCATTATCAGCTCCATATGTTGCCGGTATAGCAGTATATGATTTTGTTGTTGTACCTTATCTTGAACACAGGCAACAGCGACTCAACTGGGGGATTTTCCCTCGTGACCGCACTCCGACTATAGCGGTCGATGTGCTGAAAGACCTTTTTGCAGATAGAAATGACCCTGTTAAACTTAAAGCTATGCAGGATGGAGGCTATAACGCGATGAAAGGCTGGCTGAAACCGCCGCGCGTGTGGGCGCCCGCCAAGTCCCGTGATCCGACCACGGTCGCCTCTTCGGAGTTCAGCGCGGATTATCATGCCGGTTACGCCCATGACGGCATCCTCTCGTCCCAGGAAGGCGAGAATTTCTGGGCCAGCGCCGACCGCCAGGACGTCGGCGCCTGGTGGCAGAAAGACCTGGGCAAGAAGAGCCCTATCGAAAGGATACAGATCCAGTTTCGAGGGTTTGGCGGTGTCTATCACTTTGTACCCAAGACGATCACATTCCAGGTGAGCGATGACGGCAAAAAATGGACGACGGTGGTTAGCAAGTCAGCCGATGTTCCCGCCAACAACAGCCCGTACGCGGCAACCCTGCATACCTACGAACTCAATGCCGAGGGCCGCTATGTGCGGCTTCTCTTCGAGGACGGCACCGAGGAGGTGATTGGCGGTACGAAGGTGGTTGAACTGGTGGAGGTGAAGGTCAACGGGAAGGTCGACGCGCCGGTTGCACCCGCAGTGATCGAGACCGCTGCACCCGTCAAAGAAGTTCGTGTTGTGCTACCCGCGGAAGATAGTAAGCAGATGAAACGGATTGTCTCGGTCTTCGCCCGACAGGTGGAGGAGCGCTGCTCGGCCAAAGTGACAACCCAGGGAGATGCGCCTTTGACGGTGACGCTTGCGGTGGACCCGAAGATCGGCAAAGAAGGTTTCAGAATCAGTGACCGTGACGATGGCGGTATTGAGGTGGTCGGCCAGAATGAGCGCGGGGTAATCTACGGGCTGGGCAAGCTTTTACGCACAAGCCGGTACTCGAAGGATGGCTTTGCTGCTGGAAAGTGGCGCGGGGAATCGGTCCCAAAAAAGCCGATCCGCGGCATCTACTTCGCCACGCATTTTCACAACTACTATCACGACGCCCCGGTCGAGGAAATCGAACGCTATGTGGAGGAACTCGCCCTCTGGGGGTTCAACGAGTTGCTTGTGTGGTACGACATGCACCACTTCAACGGAGCCGACGATCCCGCGGCCGTTACCTTTCAGGCGCGGCTGCGGGCGATCCTCCTGGCGGCAAAGCGGGTTGGGATGGATGTTTCACTCGTGCTTCCTGCCAACGAGGCCTACGGCAATTCTCCTGCCGAACTCCGGCGAACACCCGGCGCTGGTCGCGGCGGTGACTATCCCTGTGCCGTTTGTCCGAGTAAGCCGGCCGGCCTGGAGTACATCCTCAAGGTCGTTGGCGAAGAGTTCGACTGGGCGGCCGACCTGCGGCCGCGGTCGATCTGGATCTGGCCCTACGACCAGGGAGGTTGCGGATGTGCGGAATGCCGGCCGTGGGGCGCAAAAGGCTACATGAAATGCGTCAGAGAAGTGGGCAAGCTCGCCCGCGAGAAGATGCCGGGGGTAGAGATCTTGATGTCCATGTGGTACATAGACGAAAATGAGTGGCGCGGCATCCGCGAGCAGCTAACAGGAGACAAAGGACTGGTTGACGGGATTGTCTCGGAGCCCGGCCCGCACGGGATCAGGATCGCCCCCAACGATCTGGGGCTACCGCTGATTGGTTTCCCGGAGATCAGCATGCATGGCACGTTCCCCTGGGGCGGCTTTGGTGCCACGCCGCTGACTGCCCGGGCCCGGTCCCAGTGGAACGGGGTCAAGGCGACACATGCCGGCGGCTTTCCCTATTCGGAAGGCATCTACGAAGACCTTACAAAGGTGGTTTTCAGCCAGCTTTATTGGAACGATCGACCGGTGGAGGAGACCGTGAAGGAGTACATCGCTTACGAGTTCTCGCCGGACGTCGTGGAGGAGGTGGCCGGGGTCGTGAAGACGCTTGAGCGCAACCACCATATGCGCTGGTGGCCCGGCAAGCTGGAGGGGGTGAAGCTGGAAATGAACTGGTTTCCTTCGCGGGGCGCCAAGCCGCAAGCCGATCCGGGTGCAGAAGAGGCCTACGCCACGATGAAGCGTGTGGACAAGAAACTCTCGCCTCAAACCCGCACATCCTGGCGCTGGCGAATCCTCTACCTGCGTGCCTTGCTCGATGCGGAACTGAAGACAAACGCTGGCAAACCAAATGAACTATGCAATCAGGCCTTTGCAGAACTGATTGAAATCTACCATGCCCAGGATGCTATCCCGGGTGTCCGTCCGCCGCTGTCGCGTTAGAATCAGACCAAAAAGAGAGAGGTTGAATCATGACGCACAAACAACGCATGCTGGCCGTTCTGAGGGGGGAGCCTACCGACGTCATGCCGTGGGCGCCGCGGCTGGATCTCTGGTACGCCGCGAACCATCGCGCGGGCACCCTCCCTCCGCAATACGCCGGGGCGACGTTGCGGGACATCACGGACGATCTTGACGTCGGCTACCACGCGATTATCCCGCAGTTCAAGGACTTGCGGAACCCCGCGGATGACCTGCATCGCGCCCTGGGCATTTACAACCTGTGGACGATGCCCTGTCGCACGCGCCTGCACAACGTCGAGGTGACCGCCGAGAGGCAGGGCGATGAAACGCGTGTGACGTACCGCACGCCTCTCGGCACGGTGACGACCGCGGTTGTCTATGACGAGGCGATGCGAGCTGCGGGTATCAGCATCACGCACATTTCCGAACACGCGATCAAGGACGTCACCGATTACGCGGCCGTGGGGTACCTGTTCGAGAATGCGGAAGTTCTGCCCAATCCGACGGGCTACGCGGAATTCGCGGACTACGTCGGAGACCGCGGCATCGCGGCCGGATTCCTGAGTCTGGCGGCTTCCCCCATGCATCTGCTGCAACGCGAACTGATGCCGATGGAGCTCTTCTTCTACGAGCTGCACGACCACCCGGAAGCGGTGGCCGCGTGCGCGGCGAGCATCGGCTCGTATTACGAGAGGATGTTCGACGTCTGCGCCGGCTCTCCCGTCGAGGTGTTCCTGCTGGGCGCGAACTACGATGCCGGGGTAACCTTCCGGCCTTTCTTTACGGAACACATCACGCCCTGGCTCAAGGCGTTCGCCGACCGGCTGCACGCGGCGGGAAAGTACCTGTTAACGCATACCGACGGTGAGAATGCCGGATTGCTGGACTGCTATCTGGAGAGCGGGATCGACATAGCCGACTCGATCTGTCCGGCGCCCATGACGAAGTTGACGTTCAAGGAGGTTCGGGACCATTTCGGTTCTCGAATCACCATCATGGGTGGAATCCCCTCGGTATGCCTGCTCAGGGACTCCATGCCCGATCGGGAGTTCGAGGCGTATCTTGACCGTTTCTTCTCCGACCTGGATTCCGGCGATCGTCTGATCCTGGGCATCTCTGATACGACGCCCCCGGCGGCCGATTTCGAGCGTCTCAAGAGCATTGGCCAACGCGTGCGCGCCTTCGGGGCGGGACCTGTCAAGAAAGGAAACAGAAGAGAATGAGAACCATGACGATACTGTTTATGATCTGCGCGATCGCTGTGGTGATTGCCGCGTTTCCCGTAGCCCAGGCAGCGGCCGCGGATGCGCCAGCCAGACCGAATATCATCCTCGTGATGGCGGATGATATGGGGTTCTCCGATCTGGGCTGCTATGGCGGCGAGATCAAGACGCCAAATATTG
>JAAENL010000348.1 GCA_024224435.1 Halieaceae bacterium | reverse complement strand
GAATAGACGTGCGTTCATTCAACACAGCGCAGGAGTTGGCACAGTGACTGCGCTGAGCGGCTTACTCACCGGGCAAGCGGCGGCTGCAGAGCCTTCGGGCAAGAAGACCAAGGTTGGCGTAATCGGCTGTGGTAGCGTGTCGAGAAAGTATCTGCCGCACCTGAAGAGCTGCCCGTTCGTTGAGTTGGTCAGCACATGTGACATCATACCCGAGCGGAGCAAAAAAGCGGCCGAACAGTACAAAGTACCCAATCACTATCCCCATATCGACAAAATGCTGGCCGGTGCAGCGTTCGACCTGCTCGTCGATCTGACTGACATGCAGGAACACTATCGGCTGAACAAGCAGGCCCTGGAGGCGGGCAAACACGTCTGGAGCGAGAAACCCATGGCCAATGATCTAGCCGGGGGGCAGGAGTTGCTCGATCTGGCCAAGAAGAAGGGCGTTCGCATATGGGGCGCTCCGACGGTGGTGATGAGCCCGCAGTTCCGCTTCATGGCCAAGACGCTGCGTGAAGGTAAGTTGGGACGCGTCGCCGCGGCACACGCCAGCTATGGAAATGCCGGGCCGAGTTGGTCCAGATTTTTTTATGATAAGAACGGCGGCAGCATGCCGGATCTGGGCGTCTACAACTTGATGACACTTACCGGACTATTT
>JAAENL010000347.1 GCA_024224435.1 Halieaceae bacterium | reverse complement strand
TGCTCGCAGAGGATAACAAGAGCCTGGACCTGAATGGCTGGGTGACGCTGGACAATCGTAGTGGGGCCACCTACAAAGATGCCCGCCTCAAACTTGTGGCAGGCGACATCAACCGTGTCTCTGCCGGCAAAGGTGGTGCTTTCGACATGGTCATGGGAGAGGCCGTTTCTCTACCTGCAAGACCTGCGGAAGAGGTCGAGCAACGAGAATTTTTCGAATATCACCTGTATGAAGTGCAGCGTCCGGTCACGGTCAAAGACAATCAGACCAAGCAGGTCGAGTTTGTTACCGCTTCTGATGTCGATGCCCAGAAGGAATTCGTCTATGATGGATCCATTCCCTTTATGGGCTACGGCCCCATCTACGATCCGGGTTACGGCAGCACGGGCAACTCCAAGATAAAAGTGCAGTTGTCCTTCAATACCGGCGAAGAGGGTGTCGACGCCCAACTCCCGCGCGGTACCGTACGCATGTACCAGGCCGATATCGATGGCTCCCCTCTGCTGATCGGCGAAGACCAGATCGATCACACGCCGAAGGGTGAAGATGTGACCTTGGACATCGGCGAAGCCTTTGACCTGGTCGGCGAGCGCAAACAGACCGATTTCAAGCGAATCGGCGACAATGTCGTAGAAGAAACCTACGAGATCGAACTGCGCAACCAGAAAGAAAGTGAAGCGGTCGAGATCCGTGTCGTCGAACATCTTTCACGCGGCGCCGATTGGGAGATCATCTCAGCCGCCCCGGATGAGTACACTAAGGCCGATAGCAATACCATCGAATGGGTGGTCTCAGTCCCGGCCAAGGGGTCGGCGACCATCGTCTACACGGTGAGATACGAGTTCTAAATCCTGCTGATATCACCATTGATGAGACCGCCATCGCTAAATCGCAATGGCGGTCTTTTCTATGCTGTGGCGCCAGAATGCAACACATGATTGCTCGTACCACGCCCTCCAGCGTATAATCGCAGTGTGAGCACTTTATCCTATCTCAGGCGCTTCATCCGTCGCCATGACTTGATCCCCAGGGAAGCGTCTGTGGTGGTCGGCGTAAGTGGTGGCGCCGATTCATTAGCGCTGTTACATGCCTTGCAGACACTTGCCCCTGAACAAGGTTGGCGACTGCACGCCGCATATCTAAACCACGGATTGCGCTCTGAGGCAGAAGAGGAGGCGCGCTTTGTGGCCGAGCTAGCGATCCAGTGGGGACTCGGTTGCACGGTCGAGTGTGCGGATGTGCGAAGCATCGCCTCGCAACCGGGCGTATCACTGGAAGAAGCAGCCCGTCAGGCACGCTACGCCTTTCTGGCACGTGTGGCGCAGCGCTTGCAAGCGGAGATTGTCGCGGTTGGACACCATGCCGACGACCAGGCCGAGACGATACTCATGCACTTGCTGCGCGGCAGTGGCTTGGCAGGGCTGCGGGGGATGTTACCAAGCACGTCACTCTCTGATCTGCGTTTGTCGGCACTGCCACCCGACCTCCGTCAGGATTCACAAAATATCCGCCTGGTACGACCCTGGCTGACAACGAGGCGCGCAGAGATCGACAGCTATGTTGTGGCAAATGGTCTGTCTCCAAGAGAAGATGCCAGCAACGCTGACACGACATTTTTCCGCAATCGTTTACGCCATGATATCCTGCCTCAACTTAAATCGATCAACCCCCAACTGGTGCGGTCGCTCGGCCATACGGCTCTGTCGTTGCAAGGTGATCATGATGCTCTTAACCTTTACCGAGACGAGCTGTGGGAGAGGATCGCTCAAATTCAGTCAGAACGCATTCGTCTGCACCTCACGACCTTGCGCAAGCTTATCCGAGGTGACCAACGTGCCCTGGTGAGACGAGCGATTGCCATGCTGCGCCCCGAACTACGCAACGTGAGTTGGGAGCACAGCGAACGTCTTCTCGATCTCCTGCACGATCATCCTCTGCAGGACAGTGGCGGCCCTTATCCCCTACTGGCCGGCCTCTCAGCCGAACTCAATTACGATTGGCTGGACATCATCTCCGACCGTTTCGATACATCCGACAATGCCCAGATAACGGCGCCCGCACCGCTCTTACTGCCCGGCCAGGTCGAGCTAGAGAATGGTTGGACGCTTCAGGCCGTCCTGGTAGATTGGCAGGCATCTGACAAACCTCCTTGGTGGATATATGACGATCAGCATCGCATCTGGTTATCGGCAGCACTCACAGGCCCCCTTGTTGTCCGATCTCGACGACCTGGCGACCGCCTGCGGGTGTTGGGTCTTGGCGGCAGCAAGGCCATTCCCGACCTGATGACTGAACTCAAACTCCCCCGCGCCGGCCGGGCCCATTGGCCGCTGCTCGTAGACGACACGGACGAAATCCTGTGGCTGGTCGGACAACGCCCCAGCGAACACTGCCGCCTGCCCGCAAACGTCACCAGTGCCTGGGAAATCCGCTTAAAACAACAGCGCTAAAGCGCTTACTACAAACCAAACGACCTAACGACCACACGACCATGCGACCAAATGACCACGCGACCAAACGACCAAACG
>JAAENL010000346.1 GCA_024224435.1 Halieaceae bacterium | reverse complement strand
TCAATGTCCTGTGTAAGCGTCTGGCGAAATATACCTATGAAACATCCACTGACTTGCTGATGATGCTCGCATCATCAATAAACAAGCAGAGGACATTCATGGCAGCAAGCCTGTCAAAGAGAGAGGTCAAACGTCAGCGGTTGTTCGGCGACAATTAACTTGGCCGGTCGGTGACAACTATCTTGGCCGCTTTCTTCGGCTAAGATCGCCAGCATTTTTCCCCGTAAGGTGGATGAATGTCAGGCAAGGCCATCACCCCAGAACAGGTCAAGTTATTCATGAAACACAGAACCAAGGGCGACACCCAGCAGCAAGCTGGCGCCAAGGCGGGGATATCAGAGAGGAGTGCGCGTCGAATTGATTCCGGCGTCCTACCCAGGAAGAGAGAGCCGCGCCATTGGCGCACCCGCAAAGACCCTTTTGTCACCGTTTGGGTAAGCGAGATTCTTCCGCTCCTTGAGAAGGCGCCAACGCTGGCACCCACCACCTTGTTTGAAGATCTGCAGGATCGCCATCCCGGCCACTTCTCCAACAAGCTCAAGCGCACCTTTCAGCGTCGGGTGAAGGATTGGAAGGCCCTGCACGGCCCCGACAAAGAGGTTATGTTCCGCCAAAGCAAGCAGGCTGGTCGCTTGGGGCTGTCCGATTTCACCGATCTGAACGATATCAATATCACCATTGCCGGTGAATTGCTGAACCATCGGCTTTACCACTTTCGCCTACCCTACAGCGGCTGGAGTCACATCAAGGTCATCCTTGGTGGAGAGTCCTACACTGCCTTGGCCGAAGGTCTTCAGGAGGCATTGCAGCGGCTGGGTGGTGCGCCCAAGGAACACCGCACCGACAGCCTTTCTGCGGCCTACAAAAACTTGTCCAAGTCCGAGCAGGAAGATCTAACCGAACGCTATCAATCCTTGTGCGAGCACTACGGCATGACACCGACCCGCAACAACCGGGGGGTGAGCCATGAAAACGGCGCCGTGGAATCCCCCCACGGGCATATCAAAAACCGCATTCGCCAGGCCCTGCTACTGCGCGAGAGTCACGACTTCGTTTCCCTTGACGATTACCGCCAATGGCTCGATGGCCTGATCCGGCGTTTTAATCGCCGCTGTGATGATGCTCTGGAGATTGAGCGTGACAAGCTGCTGGCACTACCGATACATAACGCCACCGACTACACAGAGCAGGTGGTCAAGGTCACCAGTTCCAGCACCATCGATGTTAGACGAGTGCTCTACAGCGTACCGGCACGACTGGCTGGAGAGTCATTGCGCCTGCACATCTACGATGACCGCATCGAAGCCTACGTTGGCTCCACATTGGCTCATACGCTGACCCGTGCCTACACCCTCAACCACAACCAGCGCGCACGTTGTATCGACTATCGCCATCTCATCGGCCAACTGGTTCGCAAGCCCCAGGCCTTTCGCTACTCACAACTGCGTGACGACCTGCTGCCCAATGCCACCTACCAGCAAATCTGGGTCGCCATCGACCAGCAACTGGATCCCAGGGCGGCCTGCAAGCGAATCGTCGGCATCCTCTCCCTGGCCACCCGCGCTGACTGTGAACAGCCACTGGGTGCTTACCTGCAACAGCAGATTGCCAAGGACAATCTTCCCAGTCTGCACCAACTGGAACAGCGCTTTGATCCTCACGCCAGTAGTGCCTTGTCAGACGGTTTGGAAGAGAGCTGTGCTCAGCACCCTCTGAGCGCCTATGACGCCCTCATGCCGACTGCCATGGAGGCGCACTAATGCCCCATACTGCCACCCTGCCGTTGCTACTCAAACAGCTTCGACTAACCAGCTTCAGCCGCCACTGGGAAGGCCTGCTGGAGCAATCTACCCAGCGTAGCTGGAATAGTGCCCAATATCTCACCGCCCTGTGTGAGCAGGAGTTAGCCGACCGTCATAGCCGGCGCATCAATCGCTACGCCAAAGAGTCACAACTGCCGCTGGGTAAGACCTTGTCTAGCTTCGACTTTACCCAGGTGCCAGAACTCAAGGCCGAACAGATAGAGGTTTTCGCCACCGGCACGGACTGGGTCCACCAAGCCCGCAACCTGCTGCTGTTCGGCGCCAGCGGTGTCGGCAAGACCCACTTGGCCGCCGCCATCGGTCACGGTCTCACTGAGCAAGGCATACGGGTGCGTCACTACACCACCACAGCTCTGGTGCAACAGCTGCAACAGGCTCGCGAACAGTTCCGGCTGGAAGATGCACTACAGAAACTCGATAAATACCGCGTGCTCATTCTGGATGATTTTGGCTATGTCAAAAAGAGCGACCAGGAGACCTATGTTCTGTTCGAGCTTATCGCCCATCGGTACGAGACTGGCAGCCTCATCATCACCTCCAACCAGCCGTTCTCTGAATGGGACCGTATCTTCCCGGATGAAATGATGACCGTGGCCGCCATCGACCGGCTAGTTCATCACGCCAACCTGATCGAGGTCCGTTCTGACAGCTATCGACGCAAGGCGGCGATAGAGCAGATGGACAGGGAACAGGCAGCAACAATATCGGCTGTCATACCGCCGCAGGGCGAAGCCGCCAGGGCTGATCAACAGGGAGACCGAACACCGGCTTAGCACTTTAATTGTCGCCAACGAAAATGAATAGATGTGGCGACAATTACCCCTCAAGCATAACCACCACCAAAAAAGGAAAGCCAACCAAGAAAACTCGCGTCAACAAACCGGCCAAGATAATTGACGCGGACCGGACAAAGTAATTGACATCGGACAGCCAACTTGGCATGCACCACTCAACGGTCGATCGTGTTCTGTCACAGGCCGGTATGCCCAAGGCCGAACGTGCACCATCGGCGTCAATGATTGATCCCTATTTGCCGTTCATCATTGAAACCCTGGAACAATACCCCAAACTCAGTGCTGCACGGCTGTATGTGATGGCGCAGCAACGGGGTTACCCAGGTTGTTCCAGTCATTTTCGTTCACATATTGCACAACTGCGTCCACGCAAACCCTGTGAGGCCTATCTTCGACTCAGG
>JAAENL010000345.1 GCA_024224435.1 Halieaceae bacterium | reverse complement strand
CGGGCCTAGTCGTTTACACCGCCCATGTTGAGATACTTGATCTCGAGGTAGTCATCGATGCCGTACATGGAGCCTTCGCGCCCGATGCCGGATTCCTTGACTCCGCCAAAAGGAGCGACCTCGGTGGAAATAATGCCTTCGTTGATACCGACAATGCCGTAGTCGAGTCCTTCGGCGACTCGCCACACACGACCGATATCCCTGGCGTAAAAGTATGCGGACAAGCCAAAGGGTGTGTCATTGCCGATACGAATAGCCTCCTCTTCGGTTTTGAATTTGAACAGGGGCGCGATGGGACCGAATATTTCTTCGTTATATACTTCCATCGTGTCGTCTACGTCCACCAGTACCGTGGGCTCAAAAAAGTTGCCACCATGGCCCTCGTTGCCGCGGCCGCCAGTCAGGATTTGTGCTCCGTTATCGGTTGCCTGTTTCAGTATAGAGCTGACTTTTTCATAGGCCGCGTCGTTGATCAGGGGGCCTACAGTGACTCCGTCATCTGCGCCATCACCCATTCTGAGAGCCTTCACCGCAGCGACAAGTTTCTCAGAGAATGCATCGAAGACGCCTTCCTGCACCAGAATTCTGTTTGCACAGACACAGGTCTGGCCCGCGTTACGATATTTTGAAGCCATGGCCCCGACTACAGCGGCATCAAGGTCGGCATCGTCAAAGACAATGAAAGGCGCATTGCCGCCCAGTTCCATGGAGGTCTTCTTGATGGTTGCTGCGCATTGCTCCATCAAAAGCTTGCCTATCTCAGTCGATCCGGTAAATGTCAGTTTGCGCACTACCTTACTGCTTGTCATCTCGCCGCCAATAGCGCGGGCGTTGCTCCCGGCCACTACACTGAACGCACCGGCAGGTATGCCGGCACGTTGGCCCAGTTCAGCCAGTGCCAGCGCACACAAAGGTGTTTCTGTGGCCGGTTTCAATACGATGGTGCAGCCTGCTGCCAGCGCAGGTGCAACCTTACGGGTAATCATCGCGATCGGAAAATTCCAGGGTGTGATCGCGGCGACTACGCCAATAGGCTGTTTCAGGGTGACGATGCGTTGATTCGGATTGTTAGACGCGATTGTATCGCCGTAGACGCGTCGACCCTCTTCAGCGAACCATTCGACGAAGGCCGCACCATAGGCGACTTCGCCGCGTGATTCGGCCAGAGGCTTGCCCTGTTCTGCTGTCATCAGTTGTGCAAGGTCCTCCTGGTTTTCCATAATCAGGTTAAACCAGCGTTTGAGGATGGCCGAGCGCTCTTTAGCGACCACGTTCCGCCAGCTTGCAAACGCTCTGTCCGCAGCTTCGATAGCGCGGCGTGTTTCAGCTGCTCCGGCATTCGCGATAGAAACGATTTCTACTTTGCTGGCTGGATTCAATACAGGGACAGTGGAACCGTCGTCGGCGTCTACCCAGTCGCCGTCGATATACAATTGTGAACGCAGTAGGGATGGGTCAGTTAATGTTGGCATGGTTTGCAGTTACTCCTGAAATAAAGGGGGCGTTTATTTGCCAGCGAGACGGGCGACTACCGGTGCGAATACTTCGACCATGTTGTTTTCTCCGTCGTCCAGCACAGTAATGTAAGAAATTCCATAGGCTGCTCTGCGGCGCTCAAGTTCCTCGCAAATAAAGTCTACGCTACCGATCAGGCAGTGTGGGTGAGTGAGAATATCTTCTGCACTCATCCCCAAAGCATCACCAATCGCAGTGGCGGTGGGCAGCTGATGGTCGGTGATTATCGTGTTGTATGCGCCAATTTCAAGCTCAATATTATCGAAGCGGCTACCCGCCCCGTTTTTTATCCAGCTGATCTTTTTCGCGGTGGCGGCTGCCAGACCCGAGTTCATTCCGTCAGGCCCCAGTTTGCCGGCTCTATTATTGAAGTTCAGGCTGACGATATCGGCTTCCTTCCCTGCAAATTCCAGAATCTTTTTGCTCCCACCTCCAATCATTAGTGGCGGCCAGGGTTTTTGTGAAGGGGAGGGTATGCCGGAGAAGCCCGACCAGCGAACATGCTTACCGTCGATATCCAGTGGCTCGCCACCCATAAACGCTTTGTAGGCGTGGACGCTCTCAGCGAAGCGCTCGAAGCGTTCCGGAAAGTCATCAAAAGGAAGGTCTACCGCCTCGTACTCGTTCTGGATCCAGCCCGCGCCGAGTCCGAATTCCAGTCTGCCGTCTGAGAGGTAGTCCATCGTGGCGGCTTCCTTCGCCAGTATGACTGGGTGGCGATAGTCATTGCAGAATACCCGGCAGCCGACTCGCAATGTGCTGGTTTGCTGGAGCGCCATTGCGATAGCAGGCACCGCACCGAGCAGTTGTGGTGGGTGGCCCGTTGGGTCCATTGCAGGACCGGTACTCAGAAAGTGGTCAGCGAGGTGAAATGCGGAATATCCCAGTTCCTCCGTGCGGGCAATCAGACTGCGCCAGTTTGCCGGTGAGTCTGTGTTGAAACTTTGCAGTGCAAATCGAAAAGGTTTGTTGCTCATACGTGTTCCTGTGTCTCGGGCTGAACAGTTTTGGACAGCTTGACCGAAATCGCACTGTGGCGTGCCATGCCGGAGTACTTTTCCGGGTGGTCGAGATTATCAATAAGGCGATTAGTGTTTGCACCTATCTCTCGGACTTTATCGTCCCCCGAGCCGTCAGGGGCACTGCCCCAGCAGTGGGACATCGAGATCACGCCTCGCTTTATATCCGCAGCGCCGCGGGCCACCGCGGGAATTTCACCTCGGGCAGAGGTGACCGAGATCACTTCACCATCCTGAATGCCCAGAGCTGCGAGGTCCTGCGGATTGATAAAAGCGGGGTTGGTAGTGCCCTTGGCGGCAAGGGCGCTCAGTTCTGGTCCTGTAGAGTTAAAGGTATTTTTCATGCGCCGGCTGATCAGCAGGTAGGGGTATTCACTCTTCGCTAGCAGACTGGCGTCCGCGTCACGCACGGCAGACTCGATTTCCTCCGAGAGTCCCTCGGGAAATAGGTTCATGCGCCCAGCGGTCTCCGGATCCGCAGGCTGAACCACGACATCCGGTATATCGTAAGTGTGACCACCCTCGCGACCATGGATATCTTTCAGCGGCACACGTGAGCCTGTGGTCATTTTAGAGAGTATGTCGTATTTCGTGGGGCAGGTTTCCATATCCAGCGGATGTTGCTGGTTGATACTCATATTGAGGTCCAGTCGCTTGCCCAATTCCCAAAACAGTTCCCACTCCTCGATAACGTCACCTTCAGCCTCTACAACCGCCTTGGTATAGTGGCTGTATGGTTCCTCGTACCAGATGTCGGTGAGTACGGTGAGATCCTCTCGCTCCAGGCAAAGCTTGGAGCCGATGACATAATCGGCTATTTCTGCAGTGGCAGATAACTTGTAGTCAATGCACACCAGAAGGTCCAGGCTCTTCAGCGCTTCATAAGCTTTCTTCTGTCCCGGCCATGCTAAAACAGGATTGCCGCCAATGCAGATGAGCGCCTTGATTTGTCCTTCGCCCTCCATCAGGATTTCGTCAGCGCAGACTGCCGTTGGCATCTCCTTGATCGGGCCATTTGCCGTCAACACAGTGACCTCGCCGATATCGTCAGACACTCGACTTCGCACTCCTTGCAGCCACTCGGGGTTGGGCGGCACGGCTTGCGCGTAGCGCGGTGCCTCGGGTCCGAGTACGCCCGCGTTCGGGAGTTTTTCCCCTGCCCTGTAATGGCGGCCGCAAATAGCGTTAATGGTTTGCACCAGGTGCTGAATCAGGTTGGGATGGGGCCCCATTTCGGGTCCGGTGCCGGTACTGGCAGTGCCCCGGGGGCCCGCTGCGAAGAGACGTGCCGCCGCTATGATATCGCTCTTGTCGAGCTCGGTACGTTCTGCTACGTAGTCGGGCGTAAAGCGTGCGAGACTGCTCTCGAGTAAATTGAGGTTTTCGATGTGGTCAGTGCAGAAAGCCTTGTCGTGCAGTTCCTCGGACAGGATGATATTGATCAGGCCCGCGAGTAAGACTGCATCCTGACCAGGTTTGATCTGCAGGTGCAGATCGGAACGGGAGGCCAGTTCCGACTGGCGCGGGTCAACACAGATTACCTTGACACCTCGCTTCTTACCCTCTCTCAGCGCATTGCTCGGGCTGAAGCTAGGCACACCGCCAGGGATAGAAAAGTGTGACACCAGGGTGTTATTGCCAATAATGAGAGCGACGTTGGCATCTCGCCACGTGTGGCTGCCGCCGTTCCAGAAACCCATTCTGGCGGCACCAATGCCGACTTTGGCGGGTTGGTCGATGGTGATGCTGGTGTAATAGGAGGGTGAGTCCAGGGCGACATGCCAAGCTTTTGCAACCGGATGCGTAGCAGAATTTTGGAAGGAAACAGTTCCGTTGTAGCTGGCAATCGCCCGTGGGCCATACTTCTTCAGAATCGCCTTCAGTTTATCAGCGATTTCATCAAGCGCCTGAACGCTGCTGATCTCCGTGCGACTGCCATCGGCATTTTTCTTCAGTGAGCAGTTGATTCTTTCCGGGTGATAAAGCTGTTCAGGAAGCTGGCGGCCCTTGACGCAGGTATAGCCGCCATACAGTTTGTTACTGGTGTCGGGCACCAGGTCGATAAGGCGATTATCCTCGACGGTTGCCTCCATCGGGCAATAGGCGTGACAAAAGCGGCAGTAGGTTTTTACAGTTTTACTTGCCATTGCAAGTGACTCCATGCATGAGCGGGTGACTTGATTCGAGGTTTACTCGGTGAAGAAATCCGCTCTCGGTTTACCTTCCGGATCGTACACGGGTTCCTCCAGTGCGATCTTGAACTTGGATACCTGCGTGTCGCTAACGCCATACTTGCCCAATGAGGCGAGCATGTTCTGGTAGTAAGGGCCTGCCAGGTGCGCAGCAAGGTCCTCGACGGAATCCCAGTTCTCGTAAACGTAAACGCGGGTCTTGGACGTAGGATCAGCGGACCAAACATAGTGTTTGCAGCCCTTTTGACTGCGTGTTTCTTCAACCAGTGCTGCAGTTTCGGCGAGTGCTTTTTCTCGTTCCCCGGCGGGAAGATGAAGGGAGCCGTTAATGAGTATAGTCATGGCAGTATCCTGCGCAGAAAATAGGGTCTGGAGTCGTTAAAGAAAAGCCTGTGAACATTAGCAGAGTGAACACGCTAAAACAATCAGGGTTGACTGATTTTTTATTAGTCGGTATCTTGCACGAATGACTACCCAGATGAATCGCCAATACTATTTGGCCTCGCGCCCTGCGGGCGCCCCCGACTCCAGCAATGTACCCGCCCGCGACGTGCCCGTGCCTGAGCCCGCTGACGGCGAAGTTGTACTAAAGAACCTCTACATTTCACTCGATCCCGCGATTCGCGGTTGGATGGGTGATGACCCGAATTATATCGAGCCCATTGCCCTTGGAGACGCGGTGCGCAGTTCGGTGATCGGGCGGGTGGTCAAAAGCGGCAGTCCCGATTTTGCCGAGGGTGATGTAGCGATGACAGTAGGGGCCTGGGAAGCCTACACCAAGGTTCCCGCTGTCATGCTGAATAAGCTCGACGAGGCAGCGGGCATTCCTCTCAGTACCTACCTGGGGGTGCTCGGCCCGACAGGTCTGACCGCGTATTTCGGTCTGCTTGACGTCGGCAGGCCCAAGGCCGGCGATACCGTGCTGGTGAGCGCCGCCGCGGGCGCAGTGGGTTCTGTTGTGGGCCAGATTGCGAAGATGCAGGGCTGCCGCGTGGTCGGTATGGCTGGCACGGATGACAAGTGCCGCTGGCTGGAAGAGGACCTTGGTTTCGACGCCGTAATCAACTACAAGCAATGCGGCGACTACGAGGCGGCGATTCGGGTTGCATGTCCCGACGGTGTCGATGTTTACTTCGATAATGTTGGGGGCGAAATTTTCGATGCCGCTTTGTTGTGCCTCAACAAGTTTGCCCGTGTCGCCGTTTGTGGCTGGATTTCCACCTATAACGTCCCCGACGCACCGGGCCCAACGAACCTGTGGCAGCTGGTAGCCGAGAGCGTCACAGTCCAGGGCTTTACAGTCATCGACTATATGGACCGTTTCCCCGAAGGAATTGCTCAACTTGCCGAGTGGGTTATTGCAGGCAAGCTGCAGTTCAAGGAGGAAGTGGTTGATGGACTCGACAATATCCTGCCGACTTTCCTGCGCCTGTTTGACGGCTCCAATCAGGGTAAGCTGGTAATTCGTATACCTGAATAACAGTGCGCTTCCTCTGGCTTTAGCCGGCTGCAGGAATAACAAGTGACGTCTCTCACGAGAGCGTGATCGCCGGGATGAAATCGTCAGCCTACGGCTTTACTCGCCTATCCTCGGGTGCTCACTGACCGTTCCACCTTCCACAGGAAACTGTCCTCCGGTGCAAAAGCCCGCCTCGTCCGAGGCGAGAAACAAGGCCATGGCAGCGACTTCTTCTACTCTACCCATGCGCCCCATGGGAGACATTCGGTTGAAGCTTTTTGCCAGTGCCGGCGTTGCATCTAGCGCGGTTTTGAGGATGTTGGTGAGGGTGGCGCCCGGGTGAATGGAGTTGACCCGGATATCGAGGCCCTCTGTGGCACACTGCACCGCGACGGATTTTGTGAGTCCGACCACGCCTGCTTTAGATGTCGTATAGGCGACATCGGGGATGGCCAGGTAAGAGGTGGTGGATGCGGTGTTGACGATGGAGCCTCCGCTGCCCCCTGCGTTGTTGCGCATTAGCTTTACGGCACTGCGGCAGCCCAACATCACGCCTGTCAGGTTAATAGATAGCAGACGGTTCCACGTGTCCAGGTCGATATCGAGAATTGATTTTTGAGCCACAATACCGGCGTTATTGAGCAGTATGTCGAGGCGCCCATAGTCGCGGCTAATCAATGTTTCGAGCGCGCCCCAGTCGGATTCACTGCTCACATCCAGGCGCACAAAGCGGGCGCCGCATTCCTCGGCGACGCGTTGACCAGCATCACTGTCTACGTCAGCAAGCAGCACTTTGCCCCCCTCGGCGCAGAAGCGTTTGACCATACCTTCACCTATGCCGGACGCGCCCCCGGTGATAACCGTTACCTTGTCCTGTATCCGTCCTGCCATAGTGTCTCTCCCTCACTGGCGTCTTATGGTGTGGGGCAGGGTGAATTGCGCTGGCTGAGCAACCTCTGCACCTATTGCTCAATCGCGCGGATGCCCCTTGGGCAGTGATCTTGCGGATTATGCTGGCGGTGTGTAGTCACCGCTCATATCCCCCGGACCATTATAGATAAAGCTGTAATCACGAGATTTGAATAGCCACTCCCCCTGCTGCTTCACGTACGTGTCGTTGTAGCGGCTCAACACGGTGCTGGCATTACCCTCGGGATCACGTGTGTACTCGTGCAGGTACCAGTGGCCGCTGGCAGTATCACCCGATATCTCGAACAGGCAGGAGTTGGGCATCATGAGGGCAAATTCAAAGCTGCTCATCATTTGCTTCCACAAGGCCAGGATGTTGTCCTTGCCACCGACAGGGTTGCCCAGGAGGTTCCATATGGCATCTTCCGTCCAGGTGGCAATCCACGCATCCGCATCGACACGGTTGACCGCATCACAGTAGCGCGCCATGAGGTTTCTCAGGGCGATTTCATCTTCTATTGGGTTCATTGATAGTGTCCGTCCGGTTGTTTGGGTAGGGAATCATTACTTTAGCCCCCCTCGATCAGAAAAGAAACAAACGAGACTGTTTTTTAGTTATAGGGGGTGCTAGTATCGAACTGGTTTACTTCTCCGATTCCGGGTAACCGACAATAATTCCGAGGTGATGTCATGGATTTAAGTGCTTTTCCCTACTTGCAGGGCAACTATGCCCCGGTTGAAGACGAGTCTGACTGGGGTGAGGATGAACTGGTGATCGAGGGTAAAGTACCCGAGAATTTGGTTGGCGCATTTATGCGCGATGGCGCTAATGTGGCGTACCAGCCAAATCATTACGTGTATCCCCTCGACGGAGACGGCATGGTGCACGCGGTGTATTTCAAAGATGGCCATGTCGAGTACAAGAATCGCTGGGTAGAAACCAATCACCTTAAAACAGAACGCAAGTTCGATAAGACCATCTATGGCAGCGTCGGTAAGCTGTTGTCTGTTCCTCAGGAGGTGATTGATGCTGGTGGCGAGCCAAGCCCGGTTCGCAATACAGCGAACACCAACGTGCTCTACCACGGTGATAAACTCCTGACTATGTGGGAGGGAGGTTTCCCGCATCTGCTCAATAACGATCTGTCCACGGTCGGCCTGTATGACTACGACGGCGCGTTGCAACCTGGTGATGCCCTAACCGCTCACCCGAAAGTATGCCCGGATACCGGACAGTTGATTTCTTGCACGCAGCGCTGGGACAGCCCTAACTATTGGGTGCAGGTCTTCGATAAAACAGGGAAGCACATGCGAACTATACCTGTTGAATTCGAGCGCAAAAGCATCATTCACGACCTCCAGATCACCGATAACTACATTATCATTTTCTACGCGCCTGCCTTTCACAGCTTAGAGCAAGCAATGAAAGGCGAGGACCCCTTCCACTGGGAGCCAGAGCGCGGCAGCAAGATCATCGTCATTCCCCGCGACGGCAAGGGTAAAAACATGATCTTCGAAACGGATTCGTTTTTTAGTTGGCACTACTGCAATGGCTTTGAGGCAGGCGGTAAGATCATCATCGACTACGTGTGGATAAGCTCTATTCCATTCACACAGGCTCAGGGTACTGGTGTCGAAAAGCAGCCGAGACGTATGTACCGTATGACTCTGGACCCTGCGACAAAGAAGGTAACTAACGAGCAGTTTTCAGATGTATTCTGTGAATTCTCCCGGGTCGACGAGCGTCGCATGGGTAAGCAATATCGCTACGGCTTTGCCGCATCGTCCAACCGGGATTGGGGTGACGCCCACGGTTATAATTGCACCGGGCGCTTCGATTTCGAAACTGGCGAAACCAAGCTTTGGGAGTATGGCCCTGAGGCGAATGCAGGTGAACCTGTGCATGTACCGAATCCCGATAGCGAGCGCGAAGAAGATGGCTGGATTATGTGTTTCGTGCACAATCCGGAGGAGGGTCAATATTTGTCGATTCTGAGCGCGGGCGATTTTGACAATGGTCCCATCTGCAAAGTGCGCATTCCCTCGCGTGTGCCTAACGGTTTCCATGCCAACTGGATGCAAAGCCTAACACTCGGTTAGCAGAGGTCTTACAGATTATGACCAGCCGCCCCTCAATCGATCTCAGTATATCGCCCTATCTGCAGTCGAATTACGCTCCTGTGCTGGAGGAGTGTGAATGGGACGAAGGCGAGAGAGGATTGCGCGTCGAGGGTAACATTCCCCAGAATCTGATTGGCGCGTATATGCGCAACGGCCCCAATATCGCGTGGCAGCCGGATCATTATGTCTACCCTGCAGATGGCGATGGCATGGTGCATGCGGTCTACTTCAAAGACGGCAGGGTGCACTATCGCAACCGTTGGATCCGTACGGCAGGTTTTCTTGTAGAGGAGCAGCTTGGCCGCTCCTGTTACGGCAGTGTGGGTAAAATCCGCATGCCTGACGAGGAAACGCTTGCAGCTGGTGGGCCGCCCAGTCCGATGAAAAACCTGGCTAATACCAATATTGTCTACCACGGCGACAGACTGATGGCGCTGTGGGAAGTCGGAAATGCCCATGAGTTGAGAGCAGATCTCAGCACGGTGGGCGAGTGGGATTACGACGGCGCGCTGGCGCCCGGAGACGGGTTAACCGCTCACCCTAAAATTTGCGGTCGCACCGGCGAGCTAGTCACCTGCACTCAACGCTGGGATGCGCCTTACTACACCCTGCGCATTATGGACAAAAGCGGCCGCCAGATTCTCTCTCGGGTGGTGGAGATGCCGGATCGGGCTGTCATGCACGATATGCAGATATGTGGCGATTACGTAGTGATTTTTTATCCGCCTGCGTTTACCAACCTTGAGGCCGGCATGACCGGAGGTAACCCTTTCATTTGGCATGGTGAGCGCCCCAGTCTTATTTGTGCGATACCCAGAGATGGAGGCGAGCCAGTCTGGTTTGAAAAGGCGACGTTTTTCAGCTGGCATTTCACAAACGGATTCCAGAGCGGAAGTAAGCTATATGTCGATTACGTCTGGATGGCGACCCCGCCCTTTTCTAATGATCCCGACAGCCGGTTGGAGCGCCAGACACGTAACATGCATCGAATGACTCTCGACCTGAAAACAGGCGAGGTCACCGATGAAAAAATCGGTTCAACCTACTGTGAGTTCGGGCGCTCGGATGATCGTTTATGCGGCATGCAATACCGTTATGCTTTTGCAGCGGCCTCGGACGACGGCGAATGGGATGGTCCTAACCACGGCTATAACGGCGTCATCCGATACGACATGGATACTGGCGATGCCCGATTTTGGGATTATGGAGAAGGCGCAAATGCAGGTGAACCCGTGCACGTGCCTAATCCGGACAGCGAACGTGAAGAAGACGGCTACCTGATGACATTTGTAAGCCATCCGGAAGAGGGGGCATTCATGTCGATTCTCAGCGCAGGTGACATAGAGCGTGGACCACTTGCAAAAATCTACATACCGACGCGCGTGCCCAATGGGTTTCACGCAAACTGGATGCCGGGCCTGACGCTCTAGCTCGGGAAGACTTTTCGCCAGTTACGAAGATAATCGGTTAGACCAGGAGTAACCAATACATATTATGAGCAATCAAGTACCGATAGCGGAGGGTCTGTTTACATGGCCGTCCAAGAACCCCGCTTTGCTGTGCAGTCGCTGCCAGGATTGTGGTATTGCCACATTTCCCGCGGCTGAATCCTGCTCAGCTTGTTCTGGGCAAAACGTAGTCGTCGAAGAGCTTCCTGGTCGCGGTACACTCTGGACCTGGACCGTACAGCAGTTCATGCCCAAGACGCCCTATAAAAGTGGTGAGACACCCGAGACATTCAAGCCCTATGGTGTGGGCTATGTTGAGCTGCCGGGGGGAGTTCGTGTTGAGGGGCGTCTTACCGAAAACAACCCGGCCAAATTGTCGATTGGTATGGATATGGAGGTGGTATTTGAACCGTACCGCACCGAGGAAAACGGTGACGAAGTCATCAGTTTTTTCTTCCGCCCTGCAGCATGAAACGGTAAACGTATTTTACGAGAGATAAAGAAATGGACGTAGCAATAGTTGGAATCGGAATACACCCTTTCGGTCGTACTCCCTCCCGGAGCGGTTTGCAACAGGGCGCCTTTGCGGCACGCCTCGCCCTGCAGGATGCCAGGGTTGAGTGGAAAGACATCCAGTTTGCATTCGGTGGCAGCGCGAGCTCCGGCAGCGCGGATGCATTAGTGAACGAGCTGGGTCTGACCGGCCTACCTTTTATCAATGTGGCAAACGGCTGCGCAACAGGCGGTAGTTCACTGATATCTGCTTACAACGCGATCAAGTCCGGTGAGTATGATCTCGGTCTCGTCGCGGGCTTTGACAAGCATGACCGAGGTGCTTTTAACGCTGACCCAAAGGAGCTTGGTCTCGGTGAATGGTACGGCGAGGTTGGCATGATGCTTACCACTCAATTCTTCGCCATGAAAATACAGAAATACATGAATGACTATAATATTAGTGAAAATACTCTATCGAAAGTGGCGGAAAAATCTTTCATTAATGGCTCAAAAAATCCTAATGCGTGGCGCACAGAGCCCATCGGTGTTGAGCAAATTGCCAGCTCCATGATGGTCAACAATCCGCTCACCAAATTTATGTTTTGCTCGCCCTCAGAGGGCGGGGTTGCCCTGATTCTGAGCAGCGCTGACAAGGCTCACAGGTATACGGATACACCGGTTTACCTGAAGGGTGCCACGATGAAATCTCGCCGTTTTGGATCGTTTGAGGTTTTTGCGCCCAGTCAGGCGCTGGAGCAGGTTGATGGCCCAACCGCAGACGCTTCGAAAGCGGCTTTTGAAATGGCTGGCGTGGGACCAAAAGACATTGATGTCATGCAGCTGCAGGATACGGAAGTAGGCGCCGAGATCATGCATATGGCGGAGAACGGGTTCTGTGAGCACGGCGAGCAGGAGACGCTCATACAGGCCGGTGAAACACATATCGAGGGAAGTATGCCCATCAATACAGATGGTGGGTGTATTGCCAATGGAGAGCCAATTGGCGCATCCGGTCTGCGACAGGTGTATGAGAATGTGTTGCAGCTGCGCGGACAGGCGGGAGAGCACCAGGTACCAAATGACCCAAAACTGGCCTATACCCACGTATACGGTGCGCCAGGAATCAGCGCGGTAACTATTCTTCAGCGCTAGTAAAATTAACGAGGTTTTGCCATGAACAAGAAAGTAAACCTGACGCCGGAACAGATCGCGGCACGTGATCCGGCAGAGACCTTTCAGGATCTTCTCAATAAAGAAACAGTAGAGGTTCCCGCGGCTCTGCGGGAAAGCACTGATAGTTATCTTGGCTCAGACGATCTGTCTGTGGATCGTTATATCTCGCGAGAATTTTTCGATCGAGAGGTGGAGACGGTTTGGCGAAAGACGTGGCAGGTAGCTTGCAGGGAAAATAGATTACGGAATCCCGGTGACTACTTTGTTTACGATATTGTGAACGACTCAATCCTTCTCGCCCGCACCGAAGCGGGTGAGCTGAAAGCTTACTACAACTCGTGTCTGCACCGTGGCCGTGCCTTGAAGCGTGGCTCGGGTCACGGAGCGGATAACATTCGATGTCCTTATCATGGTTGGACGTGGCAGCTTGATGGCAGTTTTGATCAGGCTCCTTGCCAGTGGGATTTTCCTCACTTGGACCCTGAAGAAAGCAAATTGCTTGAAGTAAAGGTAGCCGTGTGGGGAGGCTGGGTATTTATCAACATGGATGAGGAATCTCCGTCACTTGAGGAGTATCTCGAAGTGCTGCCCGAGCACATGGACCAGTGGAAACATGAGCACAGATTCGTTGCACTGCATGTGGAGAAGGTGATTGCGGCGAACTGGAAAGTAGCACTTGAAGCGTTTATCGAGTCTTATCACGCAATTGCTACTCATCCCCAGCTAATGCCTTTTCAGGCTATTGATAATTCTCAGTACGATGTATGGGGAGACCATGTCAGTCGCACTATTACTGCGTATGGGGTGCCCAACCCCACTCATGCTGATCAGTTTACCGAGCAGGATTCCATGGACGCCATGATGAAACTGGCGGGCAGCGACGAACGTCCCGACGTGGCGACAAACCAGACAGCTCGAGAAAAACTCGCAGAAATTACTCTGCCCTCCGTGAATGAGGCGTCTGGAGAGGACTTTTCGGGCCGCGCGACGATGTCCGAATTAATGGACTCTACGCTGTATCTTCTTTTTCCCAACTTTGCACCGTGGGCAGGGCATGGCAACGTCATTAGCTATAGACACCGTCCAAACGGTGACGATGTCGATAGTTCGATCATGGATATTTTCATTCTGGCTCGACACCCTGAGGGCGCCGAGTCGCCACCAGATGCGCCAACACACCGCTTGGGAATCGACGAGCCTTTTAGCGATGCTGCCGAGGTGATGGGAGAGGGATTATCAAATGTCTTCAATCAGGATGGCGCTAACTTGCCTCAAGTGCAGAAGGGTCTGAAAGCATCAAAGAAAGGAACGGTAATGCTTGGCAACTATCAGGAAGTACGCATTCGCCATTTTAACCAGACCTTGGAAAAGTATCTCAACGCTTGAGTAACACGAAAAATGAATCAGCTATCTGAGTTATTACAAAGCTTCTCTTTGCAGGGCAAGGTCGCATTGGTGACGGGCGCTTCCAGCGGTTTTGGCTGTCATTTTGCGCCCTTACTGGCGAAGGCTGGTGCTCGTGTGGTGCTCGCGGCGCGACGTACCGACCTGATACAACAGGAGGCCGATAAAATCGTAGCGGACGGTGGTGAAGCCATAGCGGTTACCATGGATGTTACAGACAGTGCGAGCGTGGCCTCGGCTTTCGAGCAGGCGGAGACGCAATTTGGTGTTGTCACGGTTCTGATAAACAATGCGGGGATTACCATACCCAAGTTATTGTTGGATCAGGATGATGATGACTGGGATAGCGTTATTGCTACCAACCTCACGGGAGTCGCATACTGCACGCGTGAATGCGCGAAGCGCATGGTCGCAGCTGGATCCGACGGAAGCATTGTGAACATCGCTTCGATAACCGCTGACCGTGTGCAAAAAGCCCTCACTAATTATTGCGCCTCAAAAGCTGGCGTCGTGCAGTTTACAAAGGCGGCGGCGGTGGAGTTTGCGCAGCACAATATACGGGTAAATGCTTTGTGTCCCGGCTATTTTCAGACCCCGCTAAATCGCGAATGGTTTAAAACAGAGGATGGCCAGGCTTTAATCAGGCGCATTCCGCAGCGTCGCACAGGGGAATTGTCTGAACTGGACGGCCCACTCCTGTTGCTGGCATCCGATGCCGGCTCACTAATGACGGGCGCAGCAATCACTGTAGATGGCGGACACGTTCTCTCTGAACTTTAGTGCAGCCCAAAACGACTTTCAGACTAAGGGGTTTCAACCTTGATTAACAATCCACTAACCGAGGCGCGAATTGCCCGTGACGGCCCGCAATGGGCAAATCGAACGATCGCCAGTGGTGCGTGGCAGAAAGCTGAGCAAACACCGGAAGATGTAGCAATCTATTTAGAGGGTGAAGCAGCAATTACCTATGGCTCAATTGCTATGGAGGCGCGACGACTGGCGACTGGTTTACGCAAACTCGGATTGATAGCAGGCGATGTCATCAGTTTCCAATTGCCCAATTGGCGTGAATCCGTGGTGCTGGACATAGCTGCATCCGCATTGGGCTTGATCGTGAATCCGGTCATACCGATTTATAGAGACAGAGAGCTGCGCTTTATACTGGCGGACTGTAGCGCTCGTCTAATTTTTATACCGGAAAAATTTCGCAGTGCCGAATTCCCATCGATGATCGATTCGTTGCGGCCCGCCTTGCCGCAGCTAGATTATGTCGTCACTGTGCGCGCCGAACAAGATCACGAGGGAATGCTGCGTTATGAGCACCTCGTGAATAATGAGCCGATCGATTTGGCGGAGCTGCCGGAGGTAGATCCCAACAGTATCAAATGTATTCTATACACCTCAGGTACGACCGGAACACCGAAAGCGGTTCTACATAGTCATAATACTTTGGCGCGTGTGATACAGAACTCGCTGGATCACTGGAAAATGGATCATCGCGATATTATGTTGATGCCGTCGCCTGTCACTCATATCACTGGTTACGGCTCCGGTATGGTATTGCCCTTTGTTACACCGGTTAAGTCAGCCTTGATGTCGCGCTGGGATGCGGATGCAGCGGTCGCTTTTATCGATGAGGTTGGGGCCACTGCGAGCGTCGGAGCGACGCCTTTTCTTGTTGAGCTTGTTGCCGCAGCGAAAAGAAATGATACAAAGCTGCCTAGCATGCGTCTATTCGCCTGCGGAGGGGCGGCGGTCCCGCATCAGGTAATTAACAGTGCCTGGGATGGCCTGGAAAATTGCTGTGCATTCCGCGTCTACGGAAGTACCGAAACACCCGTCATTACTCAGGGATTCGTTGACGACAGCCAGCGAGAATTGGCTGCTACTACCGATGGCATGATCTATGGCTACGATGTCAAGATTCTTGATGAGAATGGTATCGAAGTTGGAGCAGAGATCGATGGCGAGATTGTCGCTCGCGGGGCAGGGATGATGTTGGGCTATGCAGATCCGTCGCAAGATCGTGATGCGCATGACGAACAGGGTTATTTCTACACAGGTGATATCGGCAGGCGCACCAATGACAACGCAATCCTGATTACAGATCGAAAAAAAGACATCATCATACGCGGGGGCGAGAACATCAGTGCCAAGGAAGTGGAAGATGTACTCCATGATCACCCCGGTATTCATGAGGTGGCTGTTGTCGCTATGCCGCACGAACGTCTCGGGGAGGGTGTTTGTGCGTTTATAGTGGCCGATAACGAAATAAATGTGGACGCGGTGACAGAGTTTGCCGACAAGGCTCAGTTGGCTAAACAGAAGATTCCGCAACGCATCGAATTTGTAAGTGATTTGCCTCGCACTGCGAGCGGGAAAGTGCGGAAAGACGTACTCCGGCAACGGATCACTGCAATACTTGAGGATGTCGTCTAATGACCCAGGTTAGTCGGCGTTCCAATGCGGAGCAGGCTAGTGATGGCGCAGACTTGTCGGGGAAAAATGCGCTAGTTACCGGCGCGAACACCGGGCTAGGCCAGGAGACTGCCAGAGTATTGGCACTGCGTGGAGCGCATGTGACCATGGCCTGCCGTAACCGGACCAAGGCGCTGGCGGCGAAGCAGGAGATAGTCGACTCCGCCGAGGGTAAAATCTCAGAAGCACAGCTTGATTTTCTCGAGCTTGACCTGAATTCACTTGCGGCGGTACGCAAGTCGGCTGGGGAGTTTAAGGAGAGGCAGCGTCCACTGCATTTACTGATCAACAACGCCGGCATCATGATACCTATGGAGCGCCGAACAGACGATGGGTTCGAAGCGCACATGGGAATTAATCATCTGGGACACTTTCTTTTTACCAACCTGCTTCTCGACTCCTTGTTGCTAGCAAAGGGGGCGCGGGTGGTAATCGTCTCCTCCTCAGCTATGGGAATGGCGACGCTCACACCGCAGCTTCGGGATCTCAATTGGGCGTCACGTAAGTTTAACGGTTTCCGCTCTTATGGTGATTCCAAGTTGATGAACCTGATGTTCTCAAATGAATTTAATAAGCGATATGCCGGGGAGGGAATCGTTGCCAATGCTTTGCATCCTGGAGTGATCGCGACAGAGTTGGCTCGTGACCAATCGATTCCATTTATGCTGCTTGGAATATTTATGGTTCCGTTTATGAAAACGGTTTCACGAGGCGCGGCCACCTCAGTGTATGTAGCTACCAGTCCTGACTACGAACGACGGGGCGGGCTGTTTTTTAGCGATTGTCGCGAGAAAAAGGTGTTGCAAAAGCTTGCTCAAGATGAGGATGCCTGTGCGGCGCTATGGCAACGTAGTTGTCAAATGACAGGTATCGCGGATAACAGATCGTAGCGCGTAAATCGCCCGCAGGCGTTTTCTTCACTTTCCATGAAAAAAGGTAACTTTGACCATGTCGACACTCGCAGGGAAAACAGCAGTCATACTGGGTGCTTCCGGCACTGCAAACTTTGGCACAGCAATCGCTCGACGGCTAGCGGCGGAGGGCGCAAATACGGTTGTGTCGGCGCGACGGAAGGAGCCCCTTGAAAAACTTGCGGCAGAAATAAAAGGCACCGCGATCGCGTGTGATGTTACCCGTGACGGCGATATTGAAAATCTCTTCAAGGTTGCAGCAGAAACGTACGGCAGTGTGGACGTTGCGGTTTTCTCAGCGGGGATACATTCAGGTGTCGCTATCGCGGAAATCACGGCGGATGATATCCGCCCCACGATGGATGTCAGTGTGGTGGGCGCGTTGCTATTTTTTCGATATGCGGCTGCTGCCATGACAGAGGGTGGTTCGGTCATTACAATCTCGTCCTTGACCGCGCGCCTGCCCGGACCGGGGCTTGCTGCTTATTCAGCGGCTAGAGCCGGTATTGACTATGCCGTCAGAGTCGCGGCGGTCGAGTATGGGGAGCAGGGCACTAATGTCCGCTTCAATTCAATTGCAGCCGGCCTTATCCAGACCGATATGACAGACGGTTTCTTCGAGATGCAGCCGGTTATTGATGCCCATATCAAGAATACGCCCTGTCAACGCATGGGTACGCTGGAAGATATGGCCGAAGCGGCGCTATTCCTCGCGGATTCGCAGCGCTCGGGCTATATCAACGGGCAGATACTCGATCTGTCCGGCGGTCAACAAAATGGTCGGCTGCCTCGTTTCGACTAGCCGGTCGGTCTCACGCATCTGCAAGTCCGTGAACTCGGCGGTAAAACTGAACCCATGAACTTAACGCGTTGTTTGCAGGTCCTTTGTGTATCCGTTTTTTTCGCGGTAGGCGTTTGGATTTATCTGGCAACGACGGGTTTTTTGGGTGAGCGGCAGTCTGCAGGAACTTTGGAGCCGCATCCGCGTGGCCCGGATGCTCGGCTTCGGCTGGAGCAAAATTATAGTCCTATCGGGGGTGATAAGCAGATTCTGTTCGGAGACCTGCATGCGCATACCACCTATTCGTTCGATGCCTATAACATTAGTCTGCCGATGTATCAGGGGGAGGGCTCGCACCCGCCTGCGGACGCCTGTGATTTTGCTCGCTAC
The DNA here is from genome assembly GCA_024224435.1 of Halieaceae bacterium. Taxonomy (GTDB): domain Bacteria; phylum Pseudomonadota; class Gammaproteobacteria; order Pseudomonadales; family Halieaceae; genus Marimicrobium. The sequence continues at coordinate 2,748 of JAAENL010000345.1, read as the reverse complement.
TGTGCGGTACTGGATTTTTGGTCAATTAACGATCACGCGGAGGGTCTGACCACCGCGCAGTGGTCTCAAACAAGAGATATGGTTCGGCAGTGCAATGCAGCGGCGGGTGATCCGGATAATCCCGATATGGTTACTTTCCTCGGTTGGGAGTGGACCCAGATTGGCGACACACCGGCAGAGCATTACGGTCACAAGAACATTATTCTTCGCGATACTGCGGAAGAGGATGTGCCGACACGCCCTATCGCTTCGCGGGAGCAGTTGTTTCCCGGCGGTGCAGACCCCTATGGCACGATGATGCGCCTGATACTGATTGCAGGCGCACGCAATCGTGAGGAGCGCCAGCGATACTTCGACTTTATGCGTTTTCTGCAGGACCGCGATGAGCTCATACCCTGTGCGGCGGGTGAGCCTGTCCGTGACTTGCCTTTTGATTGCCAGGAAAGTGCCTCTACCCCCTCAGAATTGTTCGCCAAGATGGATGACTGGGGTTTTCCGTACTTGGCGATTCCCCATGGCAACACGTGGGGTTTTTATACTCCGCCGGGCAGCAGCTGGGATAAGCAGCTGGCTGAGCATACCAGTCCTGATCTGCACGAGCCGCTGATCGAGGTGTTTTCGGGGCACGGCAATATCGAGGAATATAGGCCCTGGCGCGCGGTGGTACAGGATAATCAAGGTGACGCCCAATGCCCGCCTCCCGGGAGTGATTATTTGCCGGAGTGTTGGCGCGCCGGTGAGATAATTCGCGAGCGTTGTTTGGCGTCGGGTGAGTCCGTAGCGCAGTGTGACCGCAGGGCGGCAGGCACTCGTGCGAATTTTATTTTGACCAAGGACTCAGGCCACTGGACGGTTCCTGGCGTGCAGGTGGAGGACTGGCTGGACGCGGGACAATGTCGCGATTGCTATATGCCGGCCTACAATCATCGGCCGATGATGTCTGTGCAGTATGGGTTGGCGATTCGCAATTTTGATAATCCGGCTGTAACACCCAAGCGCTTTCGCTGGGGCATGATTGGCTCATCGGACGTTCACACCGCGCGACCGTGCACCGGTTATAAGGAAGTCATGCGTCGCAAGATGTCTGATGCAGCGCTGGGCCTGCTTGGACCCCCAGCGTTCCTGGTCGAGCAGGAGCCGAAACCTGATTTTATTACCCTGCAGGAAGCTGGCGGTCTAGCGGGCCCGTATTTTGAACGATTCGCATCATTTTTTGGTACCGGGGGGCTAGTGGCAGTGCATGCCACAGGGCGTGATCGGCAGTCGGTATGGAACGCGCTGCAGCGCAAAGAGGTCTATGGCACCAGTGGCGACCGTATCCTGCTGTGGTTCGACCTGGTGAGTGAAGGGGTTCGACAGCCCATGGGGAGCGTTGTGACTCAAAGCGTAATACCTGAGTTCGAGGTTAACGCGTTAGGCGCGTTTGAACAGAAGGACGGCTGTCCGGCCGACAGTCATCGAGCGCTGTCTCAGGATCGTTTAGAGCGGTTGTGCGGTGCCCAGTGCTATTTTCCTGGAGACCGTCGCAAACGCATCGATCGTATTGAGGTTGTTAGAATTCAACCGCAGGTTAACGCATTTGAAGACGCTGGTTCGCTAATCGAAGACCCTTGGCGCGTGTTGCCCTGTGACGATGAGGGAAATGGCTGTACCGTGCGGTTTAGCGATCCCGAATACCGCGGCGCTGGTCGGGATGCGCTGTATTATGTGCGTGCCCTGCAGGTCGCTAGCCCGGCGGTTAATGGTGAAAATTTACGCTGCGAATACGATGAGGCCGGACAGTGCATTGCGGTTAGCCCTTGCAGTGTGAACGAGGCAACGGCTTACGATGATGATTGTTTGGCTGATGTAGAGGAGAGGGCTTGGTCTTCGCCAATATTCGTAGACTACGACCACGGAGAGGGCGCCCCAAGTGCTTTAACCGATGCGCACTAGCGCACAGTTGTCGCAGGCTCAGGGACGCGTTTTCATCAGGTAGAGAGTGCGTTCACTTTCAGCCACCGGTGAGGATTCCTCGATGGTGAAGTAGTGAAGAAATGCGGCCTCAAAGCCGTCCCGGGTATAGTTCGGAAAAATATCCTCTCGGGTGGCGAGTAAACGGATTACCTGAGAGTCCTCTTTGGGCACAAACTCTATCACCAGCCACCGCGTGAGGCTGGCAAACAAGGCTGCGATATTCCGCAGGGGAACATTGTTGCTGATCGCCAGGTGATGAATGAGCGCCAAAACCAGCAATGCATCGCAGTGGCTTCGCTGCAAAAAGGAATCCCGCTCGGCGTTACTCCAGCCGATAGCCGGAGAGGGAGAGCTGAAATCCTGAATCAGGGGCAAAATGTTGCTCGGTCCGTCGGACGCGCTTTTCCGGTAGTTTATCTCTACTGCAACCGGATCAATATCCTGTGAAACCACCAAGGCACTGTGTTTTGCAGCGATACGACTGAATTCGCCGGTATTAGCGCCAAAATCCTGCACGATATTGAGTTGATCCGGGATGCTGCCCAGCAGACGGTCAACCAGGCCCCGTTTTTCTTCACCTGCACGGTCGGAGTAATTTGTATTTTCGTAGTAGTCGCCCCATTCTGTGTCAGGCATCTTCCACGTTAGCTTCTGCACTGTTTTCGCCAGCGCTTCCATCAAGGCTTTCAGGCTTTGTTCGGAAAGCGATGAATGCTTGCCTGCCGCAGGTGTAGCGTCCGCCGCGTTGTTGGCATGCTGCTGTTGCATCCGAGAGTGCAGGTGGTTGTGCGT
>JAAENL010000344.1 GCA_024224435.1 Halieaceae bacterium | reverse complement strand
TATGTTATTTGTTATTACATTCTCCCCGTGAATGAACGTGGCGGCAGGTCTACCCTGACACTATCAGTCATTGGGGGAGCTATCCTGTTGGCAAACGGGGTACATAGCAGTAGTGAAACAAGTCGCACTCACATTTTGTTTGCTGTGGATCACGGTCTCGACGGCCAGTGCTGAGGATGACAGTGCGTCACTGTTCGCCTGCGGGCTCAACTTTGGTGGCAGTCAGCTGACTTTCAGCGGCGCAAGCGCCAGCAAAACCAGTACCGATTATGGCAAAAACGCGACCACCTCCCGACTCGACCGAGTCGCAGGCAGACAGCTCAGCACACCGGTCGCATATGCTCCACCAAAACCTGTCAGCATGTTCAAACCGGAACAGCGATTACCGCCCAAAATGACGTTTGCAACACTCGGGTGTTCCTGGCGCTAGACTGCCTTCAGCTGCCACTGAATCGATTCGGGCAGTCTTGTAAACACTTTCATCCATTTGCTCCGACACAGAACCACTCAGTGATCTCTCTCCGCAGCAGGCTCGTCAAAAGGCGGTTTATCCTGTCGGAGACGCAACCAGTTGAGTCCTTTCATCACCCCGCTGCGAGACACCAGCCATTGTTCTACGCGAAACTTACCGGGAAAATTCATCAGCAGAAAACCGATCAACAAGGTCGCCAGCCCCTGCCCCGGCGTCACCAACATGATCAAACCCAGAATGACCAAAACCAGTCCCAGCAGATTTTTTAGAATCGCTAGCGCCAAGCCGACGAACGGCCTGCTGGAAGGCAGACGCCAAACCGCACGCCTCGGCCTGGTGAAGTAGTCTCGCGGTAAACGCACCACCACCCAAGGGACGCCAGCCAGCGTCGCGAGCGCCGCAAGCAGCGACAGGCCGCTGGCCCACAAAAGAACACTCTGCCACTCCGAAAGAATTTCCATAAGCCATATTAACACCCGCCGCGGCTAATGCGCTCTGCATCTATACCTCTTGGCATGCAACGCCAGTTAGCCGATAATCCCGGGTGCGATAAATCTGCTGGAAAAGCGTTTCTGGCTCGATGAGCCGAACAACGGAAAACTCTATGATGAGACAAACGAAAGCGCTATTTCTGTTGCTGTCCTGCGCGTTAATCGCGCCAGCAGCCCTCGCCAGGCCTTATGCCGGAATCTCCGGCCTGGCGGCCACAGCGGACAGCGCAGAGACTGCAGGCAATAATCCTGCGGGGATTACTCGCTTCGCCGATCGCGCCTACTCGCTGGAATTCATGTTGTTCACCAACGACGCAAAGTGGGAGAGCCAGTTCAGCGAGACAGGGCGTGATTATATATCCCACGAATCCAGCGAGACACTCGTGCCACGCGTTGCATTCATTCAGCCTATAAACGACCGTCTCGGAGTTTCTTTGACCTTCCTGGGTGCGTCCTTTGATGACGATTTCGGCAACTGGCCGGGGCGGTATTTTATCGAAAGCTATAACTCGCTGCTGATCAGCGCCTTCCCCAGCCTCGCCTACAAGATCAATGAGCAGTGGTCAGTCGCAGGGTCCGCGGCCATCTCGTATTCGAGCTTTGAGCAGGAAAGAGCCGTGCGCAACAGCAACGATCCTGGCTTCGGGGACGGCCGCTCCAAAATCGAAACCGACAGCGTGGAGTATGGGTGGGGCGCTTCGACCCTGTATCAATACAGCGATCGGACACGCTTCGGGCTCACCTACCAGTCGAAAATCGAACAAGAGCAGGAGGGCGATAACCAGTTCAGCAATCTAGGGCCCAGGACAGAAGAGATTTTCAAATCCCGTGGCCTTCTTGGCCAGGATGTTACAGTCACAGGGACTCGACCCCAATCGGTTTTACTCGGAATGTACCACGAATTCGAGAATGCCCACGCGTTCACCGTTGACCTTATCTGGAACGATTTTAGCGAGTTTCGTCTCTCAGAATTTTACTTTGACGGGGAATCCTATTCTGAAAGCAAAGAAGAGTACAACGATCTCTACGCCATCACTGCCAGCTACAGCTTTCCGGTCTCCGAGCGATGGATGCTCGGTGTGAGTGGCGCAGTTACCAATAGCATGATCGACGACGATGACCGCACCATGACCCTGCGCATGGATCAGGTATGGACCGCTGCAGTCGCCGCAGAATGGCAATGGAAAGACAATCTGGCGCTGGACATGTCTGTGGCTTATGTTGGCATTGATGACGCCCCGGTCGAGACACCCGCCATTCCCGTACTGGGCTCCCTGAAGGGCAAGTACGCCCGTCGCGACACCTGGCTTTTTCAGGTTGCCCTGAAATGGGGCTCACTGTAGTGACTCTCTACTCGCACTCAAAAAGCTTCGCCTGATCCCGGAGCAACCCATGAGCCTACCGTTGTCCGTGCTCGATCAATCACTGGCGCGCAGTGCTGACGAGGCCCCTACCGCCCTGGCGGAGACGCTGGAAATGGCGAGCTGGTGCGAGCAACTGGGGTATCAGCGATTTTGGGTGTCAGAGCACCACGCCTTTCCCTCAGTAGCCGGCAGTGCGCCGGAGGTGCTGTTGGCTGCTCTGGGAGCGGCAACACAGTCAATCCGTCTGGGATCAGGCGGCATCATGCTGCCCCACTACAGCCCCTACAAGGTCGCGGAAGTATTCTCATTGCTGGCAAACCTTTACCCCGGGCGAATTGACCTTGGTATCGGACGAGCCCCCGGTGCAGACATGGCCACCGCGGTTGCCCTGGCGACAGATGGGCGCCCCAAGTTTGACGCGTTTCCCGCGTTAACCGGAAAATTGAGCGACTATCTCTGGAAAGACGATACGCAACCGCTACTTAGCCCTCGCCCGCCAGAAAAAATCCCCCTGTGGATGCTGGGATCCAGCCCCGATAGCGCCGTGCTGGCAGCCCAGCGAGGCCTGCCCTACAACCTGGGCCTTTTTATTAACCCGCAAGCAGACGAGCGCTTAATAGGCCTTTACAAAGAGCACTATCAAGCGAGTGAGCTACAACCAGACCCCCACGCCATTTTAACAATAGGGGTTTTCTGTGCTGATACGGAAGAACGCGCCAAACAATTACAACTGACCTACGACCTCAACCTGTTTAGATTCTTCACCGGGCAGACCAACGGCGTCTCTATGACACCGGACGAAGCACTGAACTATACGATTGGCTCGCAAGAAGAGGCGTTTATCGCCAGCCGCGAAAGCAGTCGCGCCGCGGGAACTCCCGAGCAGGTAAGAGAAAAGATAGAATCACTTGCAGAGCGGCACAAGGCAGACGAGATTATGGCCGTTACTAATATGTATTACCTCGAAGATCGAAAGCGTTCCTTCGAACTTTTGCAAGCGGCATTTCAATGACGGCAGTGTGCTATCAGGCCTCAAAAAAGCCGGAC
>JAAENL010000343.1 GCA_024224435.1 Halieaceae bacterium | reverse complement strand
TGGTCCGTTCATGAATTGCTTTCCTTCAAAGTTCCTCCGCCACAGTGGCGGCCCCACAAGCAACGAGGGAGGCCATCGCTAGAGGCTTTACGCCTCATTCAACGATGGTGTCCTACTCCCAGTTGAAGTGCAGTCCTACCTCCCTCACCACATAGGGCGACAACCTACCCATAAAGAGTAACGAGAACGTTGGGCGACAGCAGTCAGTCCCACTCATGCCTGTAGTCGAAAAAATCACATTGACTGCAAATCGTACATCGCAAAGCGAAATCCAATGAAAATCGAAGCAATCGACTGTTACTATCTCTCCATGCCCAACATCTTGGACACCGGTGATGGCAGCCAGGATGCCTTGCTGATTCGAGTGCAGGCCGGTGAATACGTTGGCTGGGGAGAATGTGAAGCGGCGCCGCTGGTTTCTATTGCCAGTCTTGTTTGCCCCATGTCGCACAGCGCCTGCAAGCCGGTGCGGGCTTCGCTGCTTGACCAAGAACTCAACGATACCGCTGATATCAACCGCATTGGCAACCTGGTGCGCGAAAACAGCATGGACCTGTTGCAAACCGACCACACGCAATCCGGCGTCGACATAGCCATGTGGGATTTAATGGGCAAGAAACTAGACGCGCCCGTTTACCAACTGCTGGGTTACAAGAAAAGTTACCCTAAGACGCCCTACGCCTCGCTGTTATTTGGCGACACCCCGCAGGAGACGCTTGAAAAAGCGCTGCGGGTGCGGGCCGACGGCTACAAAGCCGTCAAGTTTGGCTGGGGGCCTTTTGGTCGTGGCACGGTTGCGGAGGACGAGGATCAACTCCACGCCGCTCGCGAGGGCCTTAGTCAGGACGGCCTTTTACTGGTTGATGTCGGCACGGTTTGGGGCGATGATGTTGAACGAGCCAGTCAGCGCCTCAAAGCCTTTCAGGAGACTGGCGTTACCTGGGTGGAAGAGCCGTTTGTTTCCGGCGCGCTCGACTCGTACCGCACACTGGCCTCGATGGGTGGCGATATTAAATTAGCAGGCGGTGAGGGATGTCACAATTACCACATGGCACAACAGATGATTGACCACGCCGCACTTGGTTGCGTTCAGATCGATGCCGGTCGCATCGGTGGCATTAGCATTTGCAAACGTGTTGCCGATTACGCCCATGCCAGGGGGATCAGCTATGTGAACCACACCTTTACCTCCCACTTGGCCTTGAGCGCCTCAATTCAAGCTTACGCCGGGCTCGAGCACGACACCCTTTGCGAATATCCAGTTGAGTCGCAATCGCTGGGGGTGGACATGACCCAAAACCATATCGAACGTGATGCCAATGGTCAAATACATCTGCCGGAAGCCCCGGGACTAGGTATTAGGCCTGATCTGCTGGCGCTCGAAAAATACCTGGTTGATGTTGAGATCAAAGTTCATAATCAGGTCATTTACCGTACGCCAACTTTGCCGGCAACAGCCTGACAAGGACTTAGATTTCTACTCAATTATCATGCGCTGGGCGCATTCCCAAATTTACGGTCAACAAGAACAGGATGCAAAATTGACATAGTGCTAG
>JAAENL010000342.1 GCA_024224435.1 Halieaceae bacterium | reverse complement strand
GTTGTACAATCATTTCGGCAAGCTCTTTGCTGATCCGTGGTCTTCCACCTTGATTCGCCGGCGTCTGTGTCCATTTCCGCCGCACAAGTTCCCGGCGCCAGCCGATGGCCGTCTCAGGCTTGAAGATGCGAATCACCCTCTCGAGCTGGCTGGTTGTCAGCCGACCTCGCTTCTTCAACGACGCTGCCATCACGGCCGGCGACCATTTATCCTCTCGGCCCGGTCTGATTACGTGATTCTGTTTGCGAGCGAGCACATCGAGTTGATGGCGGAGTATGAGGATATCGAGGTCTTTATCATCGCTGGAGAGATGGGGGCGATACGCAGAAGGTCGATGAGGGTGGCGAGCAATTGTGCCAGAAGAGAGAAGATCATGCAGACATTGTCGTGATGGGCTCTACAGGTGGCAAGCTGGTATCGTAATTGAGGTCAGTCGGCACGTATTCTGCCGTCAGTCGCTTCATATGAGGTTATTACAGGGCACGGGATGAGCCTTCGATCTGTTGCTGCTGCCCAGACCTTACCAAGCTCGGTTTTACCGACTCCGGCCGGCCCTTCGGCCAGGATCGGTTTGCCAAGATGTTCGGCCAGATAGAGCACGGTGCAAATGCTATCAGCGGGAATATAATCTTGGTCGGTGAGTGCTGCACCGACGGCGTCGGTTGTGTCGAACATAGTGTGTAGCCGTGGATGGAGTGTGATTAAAAAAGGTGAGGTCAGCATAGCGGATTTTGAGATAGCTGTCCGTAAGCGAAAGTGCGAAGCCGAAATTGAGCTGTTTTTACCCTCGAAGCTCAATCATCATCACGCGCCTATCGATGAATTTTGTTTCTTGACAAAGCGGGTCCCTACGGTCCCTTTCTCTTTATAATATTTTTCGGCTGATGCGCCGCTCTGTCTGTTTGGTGAGATAGATCATTAAATAACGACGCACAAAAGCCAGCATTACATCGTTATCCGCACTCACTTGCCAGATATAGTAAGGTAGATCGCTCTCAATTTGGCGGTTGATGACAGCCGCCAGCAGAGGGATGCTCACTTGCTGGCGGCGATGTTCTGATGATACGAAGAAACTGCTGTATTGGACAGTATCTGGAGCGGATTGGAGTGTAACCATCCACCCCACCACTTCTCCCTGATAGCGCAGACCCATCCCATTAAATGCCAAATGATCATCTGCCTGAAAGGGACCTAAATTCGGCGGGTACCAGCCTGTATCTGCCTGTTTGTTCTGGATGGTGGCCCGATCTTCCGGTGTCAGATTACGCCACTCAAACAAGGTATAGCCAGAAGGCAGATTTGCATGCTCATCATAAAGCCAGGGGGCGGCAGATATCGTGGCCGAGTTCGTTTTGTACTGGTAAAGGGTGGTCCTGGACGGCGCCCAATGGTATTTCTTCAGGATGTGTTCCACAATCGAGGCACTGGGCCAATCGGTGCTATAGACCAGGTCCAGGTATTTCAGCCCGTTTTGTTTTAACCCGTGGGATAGAGATGCCAACAATTGAACCGCGATCCCCTTGCGGCGGTGGGGTGCGTCTACATAACAGGAAAACAGGCTGGCGCCTTGCCGATCTTGGGAAACTTCAGCCAGCGCCAGGCCAACTATTTCATCCCCCAAACGGGCCACCGCGGCCAACAGGGGTTCAAAGAAAATACGCCCACGAACCTGCTCATTCAGCGGGGGAAAGGTCAGGCGACTGTATTCCGAAAGTACGGACGACAAGCTCATATCAAAACTGAGCTGGAAGCGGTAGGGGGAGGTTGCGGGCCGTTTGGCAGTCGGGGGCTGGGGATTGGGGGCAGATGGGGAAGTACTGATTCCCGCGGACTGCATACCGATGAAGTCGATTGGAGTGGTATGGGCATTGGGGGTGGCTTTGAGCTGCTGGAAGACGGGGGCTGCATCGGGGTAATCGATAGCCACATACCGGCTGATCTCATCACTCTTGAAACCCAGGGCCATCGGTTGTTTCACACCGGGCAGCACGGCCACATCGTAGAGTTCACTGACAATGCCTTCCACTTCGACCCAATGGGCCACATTCCCGGTCCGGGTATCGATCACCACCAGTCCGCACAGGGCATCTACATCTTTGGCTGCCAACTTGTCGTCCAGGCTGAGACCTTCAAAGGCCTTCACCCGGCGTGGTTTAGAGAGACCGACAATGGCATAATGCTTGTGGAATACCAGCCCGCGTGCAAATCCAGGGCAGAAGGCAACCGGCACAAACTCCGCTTTTTCCTGGTCCACATATCCCAAATCACCGCTGCCAGCATTCAGCAGCCACAGTTTGCCATCATGCAGGCGGGGAGAGTGGGGCATGGAAAGTGTATCGAGCAGAATTTCATCATTCTGGATATCGATCAGAATCCCCCCCGCCTCACGCCGCTTGCGCCAACCGCTGAAGACATCCGAGCGGGAGACAGCAGTGGCATAGCGTGGGAGACCCTCTGCATCAATCGCTAAGCCGTTGAGATGGCAACGATCTTCGGGGGCCAGTTTGGAAATAAAGGGTGGCTGCCAGAGCGGCGCAAAGCTGTATCGCTCGCTAAGGGTTGCCAGGCAACTGTAGAGCGTGTTGACAAATATCAGGCGACCGTCTTTGTCCTGGCGGACATCATGAATATCGATATCGCCGGTTGTGAAACTACGGCGCGGTACGTAAAGAGCATCGTAGCCGTCATGCGTTTCGCCCGGCGGCAGGGTATTGTCCAGTTGCCAGACCTGGTAGCGGCAGCCCACATAGAGGCGGTCCGAGCGGGCGTAGAGTCCCATCGGGCGATCGAACAGGCGCTCGAAAGTTGAGAGATCGCCGTTGGGTTTGCGACCCAGCAGGAAAAGCCGGTTGGTCTGGTAGGTAGTAAAGGCCAGGCTAATTTGCTCTTCAGCCAGCCAATCCAAAAAATCTCGGGAACAGGTGATTTCAATCGGGTGGGGGGAAGTTTTCATATTCAAAGAGGACCTCCTGCCTCGGCAATCGCTTTATCGAAAAACTCAGCCAACTCTTGGACTGCGGCTTGGTTTTCGTACAGAATTGAGACCGCGTCCTTGATTTGGGTGCCGATTTCATCTCGGTATGCCGCGTCGGTACCAAGCTGCAGGGCTTTTTCAACATAGGATTCAGGGGAATCGCTGATGCAATCCTCGATGCCAAGGGACTGGTAAGCTGCGTAAGCATAACGCCCGCGCAGAAAGAGACCTGGGGTGGTGACCATGGGAGTCCCCGCGGCCAGGGTATCGTACGTTGTGATCGCGCCCCCGTAATACAAGGTGTCCAGGGCAACGTCGGCCAGAGACAGCAGGCCGAAATAGTCCTCGGCATCCATGTAGGGTAAGAAATGGACCCGGTCTAGGACCTCGGCCAGGGTGTTCTGCCAGCGTTCTTGGAGCAACTCCGTCACCCGAGGGACCTTGTCGGCGACCAGCACCAGCCGTCCTTTGGGATCACCATCCAAAATCCGGTTCAGGATGGGGTCGAAATCGGGGTGGATTTTGCGCAGGTTTTGCCCACAGAGATAGAGATTGGCCCTCTCTGGGAGACCGAAATGAGCGCGGTCGGGGGGCGCTGCGGGGATGGGCGGCGGGTAGAAATAGGTCGGCAGATTGGGGAGGCGTACCAGGGTTTCGGTATGATGGGCATCGCTCCCTGGGGTTGCCAGGGCCTCGGCCGTCAGGTAATAATCCATCTCCGGGGCGGCGCTGGTATCCGGCCAGCCCCAGCCCGTACATTGGACCGGCGCCAGGCGGTAGAAGGGGGTGAAATAATTGGTGCTGTCGGTGCCTGTCTCCCAATGGTAAAGCAGATCAAAACGGGCTTCCCAGATGGTTTTCAGGAGCTGGTCGAAGCGCGGCGGGGCCGGCCAGCGCAGATAGCGGACGGCCGGATTGGTGATCCCCGAGCGCAAGATCGGCTCCGTGGAGGGGTCACAGACCACGGTCAAGCGGAAACGCTCGCCTGGTAGATGGTTGAGGATACCCCGCATGCAGCGCATGAAAACTTTGGCATGCCCGGGGGTAACCACAAACCCAATATGGGGCGGCGATTTCCCGCTCCCTGGGGGTGGCTGCCCGTCTCGGTAGGGCAGGGCTGCTTCAAAAATGCGGGCGAATTTCTCCTTGAGGGGGCGATCCACCCGCCCCTGGTAGCCCCAGGCCAACGGGGGTTCGTAGCGCGAGGCCTGCAGCTGGCCCAGATTGATCTGCACCTCCATCCCCATATAGCGGTCAAGGATGGCACCTGCCTTTTCCCGGTAAGCGTCGATGGCCGCATTGCTGGCGGCGATGGGGGGGACCAATAGTTCGCTATGCAGCCTCGTGAAGGGGTCGTCTTTCAATGCCAGGGCGCCTCGGTATGCGGTTCGGGCGGCCTCGATATCATATTGCTCCTCCAAAATGATGGCGGTATTGCGTCGGGCGACATAATTCTCAGGCTGGATTTCTACCGCCTGCCGGTAATGTTTTAACGCAGTCGCCCCGTCTTGCTCGAACTTGTAGATCACGCCCAGATTATTGTGGGCTTCGGCCAGATTGGGATTGATCTGGAGGCTTTTCTGGTAACAGGCTTTGGCGCGCCCGTAATCCCCATTTTCGTAGTGCGCTCTTCCCAGGTCTGCGTGCACCTGTGCGTTGCCGGGTTGGATTTGGGAAGCTTGCTGGTAATGGGAAATCGCCTCCGGCAGTTGTCCCAGGGCGTGGAGGCTGATGGCCAGGTTGTTCTGCACATGGAAGGATTCCGGCGCATGGGTATTCGCCCTCTGAAAGTACTCGGTCGCCCGGACCAGGTCACCCTGCCGGTAGGCCAGGGTCCCCAAGTTGATCAAGGCGGTGACGTGATCCGCTTCAATGGTCAAGATTTTCTGATACAAGCGGGTCGCTTTCTGCCAATCCCCACTTTGCAAAGCCACACGGGCATGATCTACCAATTGGAGGAGTTTCGATTGTGGCTGGAGCATGCAGAAATTATACTCAGTACATCTTCTCCAGGCCGCTAACTGCCGGGCACAAGGGTAAAATCGAATTCGCCCAGGCGTTGGAGACCAGTGGATTCAGCGCAGTTGTTGACCACGCGCACGATGTAGTAGTAGTTAGCAGCAGGATCACCAAGGGCATTGGCGTCGGGATCAGTCCAAGTGGTATCGGTGGTGGTGGCATAGGGAGTGGCGGGTGTGAAGTAGGGGGTAGTGGCGCGATAGATGTTGTATTCTGTAGCACCAACCACAGCAGCCCAACTGAGCATGACGCTACCGGTACCTACAGCTATGGTAGGTGGGGTGCT
>JAAENL010000341.1 GCA_024224435.1 Halieaceae bacterium | reverse complement strand
CCTTATATATTTTGTATTGCTCCGGATGGTCGTTAATCATCGCCTTCGCCAACTTTGCGAGGTCACGAGCAGTGGTCTTGTGCGCCGGGTCGGGCAATCCGTGGGAATTTACATAGTGGCTGTCATTCATTCCCAGCTTCTTGGCGCTGTTATTCATCATCTCAGCAAACACGGCTTCGGTTCCGGCGATATGCTCCGCCACCGCCAGCGTCGCGTCGTTTCCCGATGAAATAACGATACCCCTCTGCAGGTCGGCAATGGACACATCTTTGCCCGGCTCAATCCACATCAGGGAGGAGCCCTGGAAGATTGGGTTCTGCGACCATGCGTTCTCACTAATCCTGACCATGTCCTCCTCGCTGACCCTCCCCGCATTGATTTCCTCCGCCAACACGTAGGCGGTCATCATCTTGGTCAGGCTGGCGGGCGGTAGTTGCTGGTCGGCATTGTGCTCAACAATCACCTGGCCACTGTTGGCATCAATCAGCAGGTACGCCTTTGCAGGCAGCTCCGGTGGTGCGGGCACTGCGTTCTGTGCCTGTAAGCCATATGCGGTGATCGTCAATAAGAAGAATATCGCCAGTCGAGTCATATCGTAGGAAACCGTGGGGTGACAGAATAGTCGCGATGGTAACGCATGCCCAGCGGGAGCGGAAGAATGGCATCGGACTAATCAGTCTCAGTCCGGCAAAGAAACACTAGGGCAAGGGCTGCCCGGGCTGATAACCAAGTTCATCCAGCACCTGTTGCACCGTTACAAGGTGGTGTGCATCGTCTACCGGGCCAACCCGCACGCGGTAAAGCATTCGCCCCTCTATCTCGACAGGGCTGACGAAGACCGGAGCCGAGAGCAATGGCTCAAGCTCCGCCCGCAGGGCGACAGCCAGCGCTTCATCGCCAAAAGCCCCCATCTGCAGAAACCGATAGTCTCCATAGATCGGGTCCCGGCGATCCTCCACCCCGGGTACGGGGATCACCTCTACTTCCACCCGTGCAGTGCCTTTCTCCATGTAGCCAAGCTTGACCGCAGCCGCGTAGGACAGATCGATCAGCCGATCCTCGTGAAATGGCCCGCGATCATTCACGCGCACCACGATACTCCTGCCGTTCTCCAGGTTGGTGACACGGGCAAAGCTGGGAATCGGCAAAGACTTATGAGCGGCACTAGGCTTATACAGGTCATACAGCTCACCGTTGGAGGTACGGTGCCCGGAAAACTTGGCGCCATACCAGGAGGCAATACCCTGCGCGCTGTAATTCTCATATTCCTTGAGTACCGTATAGCTTAACCCATCAATAACATAGGGGCTGCCATTACCAAGAGACAGAATCGGATCCGGCCTGACCTCAGCATCTGTGACATCTTGAGGAACGATACTCTTTTTCGGAGCGTAATCCTGCTCTACTGTGTAGCGCGAAAGCGACGACGTCTCTTCCCCGGTATCGGTTTGTTCGGAGGTGTCCGGAGGGCGGGTCTGCTGGACGGTACAGGCTGCAACCAAACATGCGATAGCTGCCAGCGCCGCCAGGGGCGACCGCTGCATCATCGGCCAATCCGCTGCGCGATCGCTTGGCTTAGCTGGTACACGCTCATCGCGTACATGGCACTGTGATTATACCGGGTAATAACGTAAAAATTGTGCAGTCCCAGCCAGTAGTCAAAGCCGGTTTCCTGCTCGAACTTGAGCGCTATGGCCAGGGCCTCGGGGTTCAAAGCCTCTCTTGCCACCACGCCCTCCGCGGCGAGTTCGGCAACTGTGCGAACCGGTTTGAGATCGCTACGGCTCCTGACAAACACGTCATCGGCCACTTTTGCCCCGGCGTCAGCACGCGCCACCACTGTCTCACCCGCGCGCCAGCCATGCTGTTTGAAGTAATTCGCGACACTGCCGATGGCATCGACAGGGTTTTGCCAAATGTCGATGATATCGTCGTTGTCAAAATCGATCGCATAGGCGCGGTAACTGCTGGGCATGAATTGTCCGTAACCCATGGCCCCCGCGTAAGAGCCCATCATCTCAGCGGCCTCCAGGCCCTGGTCCCGCGTGAGTATTAGGTAATGCTTCAGTTCACTGGTAAAAAATGGCGAACGAGAGGGATAATCAAAGGCCAGTGTGGACAGCGCGTCGATCACCCGGTAGCTACCCACGTTGCGCCCGTAGGAGGTTTCCACTCCGATGACGGCAACGATTAACTGTGCCGGCACGCCAAATTCCCGCTCTGCGCGCTCCAGCGCTACCCGGTGCTGTTTGAAAAATTCCGCGCCCTGATCTTCGCGCCGGTTGTTGAGGAAAATTGCACGATACTGAAACCACGGCTTGGTCTTTTCAGCTGGCCTGGAAATCGCCTCAAGGATAGTGTCCTTGCGTTCCGCATTGGCAAAGACCGCCTCAAGGCTCTGACGATCAAAGCCCTCTTCCTCCACCAGTTCGTTAATCACCTCCGTGGCGGACGGAT
>JAAENL010000340.1 GCA_024224435.1 Halieaceae bacterium | reverse complement strand
GTGAAAATAACTTCGACCTAACGATCGTCGTCGACATCATCCACGTTATTGAGTACCTGTGGGCTGCCGGCAGGGCGTTTCACTGCGCATCCGGTCCAGAGTTGGAAAACTGGGTCCGGCATCGTCTCCTTGAAATCCTTCGAGGAAAGGCCGGCTTGATGGCAGGGGGCATGCGTCGCAGCGCCACGCGCCGCGGGATGTCTCCCAAGGCACGAGAGCCTGTGGATATGTGTGCACACTACCTGCTCGAATATTCGCCCTACCTTCGGTACGATCGCTACCTTTCCCAGGGATTGCCCATCGCCACAGGAGTCATCGAGGGTGCCTGTCGGCACTTGGTAAAGGACCGCATGGATGTGACCGGCGCCCGCTGGAGCCTGACCGGAGCCGAGGCCGTGTTGCGCTTGCGCGCGCTGCGCTCCAGCCAAGACTTCGACGAATACTGGGCCTTCCATGAGGCCCGCGAGTACGAACGAACCCACCAGGTTCTCTATGCCGGTGGCATCGTGCCACCTACTAGTGCTTCTCTTTCGACTATCAAACCCGATCATTTGAAAGTAATCAAGTAAGGATATTTTACTAGTATGAAACAACACAAAAACTGCCGCTAACTGTTAACAAAGGTCGTCGTAAAAGAGCC
>JAAENL010000339.1 GCA_024224435.1 Halieaceae bacterium | reverse complement strand
GGTGGCAGATTCGATAGAGGATTCAGAACCTCAGGAGCGCTGTAAGTACCATCGCTTTGCAGCGTGCTGTCGTACCAGTCAATAGAGTCATCAAGTTGAGGACTGGCTTTGATTTCCTGCACCGCAAAGCGGCCTGTGCTGATCTCTGTATCGGATATACCGAAACTGAAGCCAAGGCGCTCCGTCTCCTTGATGGGGTAACCAAAGTTAACAGCGCCCCCCAAAGTATTGGTACTGTAGTTAGCCACATTGACCTCTTCGAGATCAGTCTTGCGGTAGTAGATATTAAAACCGCGACTCACGCCGTCTTCAGTATAATACGGGTTGGTATAACTGAAGTTGTAAAGATCCTGGTACCGCGAGGAATTGATGCCGATACCAACGCGCTTGCCGGTACCCATAAAGTTGTCCTGTTGCAGATTCAGACCGAGAATCACACCCGCGTCCTGGGCAAAGCCGACGCTCGCACCGATACTGCCAGACGATTGCTCCTCGACAGCGTACCTGACATCGATCAAGTCATCATGCCCCGGTACCCCCGGAGTCTCGACCGTCGCAGAAGAGAAATACCCCAATCTTTGCAGGCGCACGCGGCCCTGCTCAACTGCCGCGGAAGAAGCAGGCGCACTTTCCATCTGCCGCATCTCACGGCGCAGCACATCGTCCGCTGTTTTCTGGTTACCTTCAAAGCTAATTCTGCGGACATAAGTACGCTTGCCAGGATCAACAAAAAATTTCATTTCGACCGTGTTGTCTTCCTGATTTATTTCCGGGATGCCGGTCACCTTGGCAAAATTATAGCCCTCGTCTCCGAGGCGACGGGTCATATACTCCTCGCTCGAGGTGACCAGCTGCTGCGAAAACACTTGCCCCTCGGAAACCAACAAAAATCGCTGCAAGTCTTCTTCGGGGAGGACCAGATCACCGGACAGGTCCACTGAACTGATAGTGAACTTTTCACCCTCGGAGATATTGGCCGTGATATACACTTCCTTCTTGTTGGGAGACACCGACACCTGGGTTGAGTCAATGCGGAACTGAAGATACCCCCTGTCCATGTAGTACGAGGTCAAGGTCTCCAGGTCGCCAGTGAGTTTTTCTCGCGAATATTTGTCGTCATTCGTAAAGAAGGAAAGCCAACCCGTAGTCTGAAGTTCGAATTCGTCACTGAGGTCGGCGTCTGAGAAAACCTCGTTGCCCACAACATTAATATGCTTGATGGCGGCTACATTGCCCTCGTCTACATCGATATTGATGCCCACCCGGTTGCGAGGCTCGGGGATCACTTCGGTCTCGATAGCCGCATCGTAACGTCCCTGCAACACATACTGCCGCTGCAGCTCCAACTGCATGGCCTCGAGCGTGGAGCGCTGGAACACCTGTCCCACAGCGAGTCCAGCTCCTTTCAAGCCCTCCAGCAGTGCCTCGGTTTCGATCGCCTTGTTACCTTCGATATTGATTTCGCTGATACTGGGTCGTTCAGTCACGAGCACCACCAGCACGCTGCCATCACGCCCGATACGAATATCGTCAAAATTGCCCGTCGCGAAGAGGCTGCGTGTCGCCTCCCGAAGAGAGCGGTCGTCCACCGTATCTCCAACCGAGATAGGCAGTGCAGCAAATACGCTGCCCGCAGAGATACGCTGCAGCCCCTCTACCCGGATATCGGCCACAGTAAAGTTCTCGGCAGAGACGGCCGTCACCGCTAAAAGCAGCACCAGGGCGAAAAATCTAGAGAGGTTCCTGATCAAAATTTACCCATCCACCCTGCATACCGGACCATGTCAGTACCTATTATTGTGAACGGCCTGCTAGAGGCGCGTGAAGTCATTGTACAGTGCCAGGACCATCATCGAGAGCACTAAAAACAGCCCGAGTTGGTACCCTACGGCTTGTATTTTCTCAGGTACTGGGCGTCCAGCCAATAGCTCAATAAAATAAAACAACAGATGTCCGCCATCCAACACCGGGATGGGCAGCAAATTCAACACGCCCAGGCTGACGCTCAGCAACGCGAGGAAGCTAATATAAGATTCCAGGCCCGACTTTGCAGATGCGCTCGCCACTTTAGCAATGGTGATCGGCCCACTCAAGTTTTTCGGCGAGATCAGGCCCATGATCATCTTCTTGATGGATTTGAGTGTGAATATCGATAGCTCCCAAGTTCGCGCGATACCCGCACCGAGGGACTCCAACGGCCCTCTGGAATACTGTCTCATCAGTTCCGGGGGCATCTCGGGCATGGCCACAGCGACCCCGATACGCCCGACATCCTGTCCTGTCTCATCGCTCACCCGGTCGGGTACCAAGCGGGTCTGACCCAAATCGCCACCGCGCTCATACTCCAGTGTAATGGCCTGCTCTGGACGGGACTGGATATAGGCAACCAGATCCTGCCAGAGGGGCATGGGCTGACCATCGGCTCGCACCACCGTATCACCCGCCAAAAGTCCCGCTCGCTCCGCGGGGCTGCCCGCTACGACATCACCCACCACCGGCGGTACCTCCGGGGTGTAAAGTGTGATGCCCAATCCGCCATAGAGGTCGGGCGCCTCCTGCTCGGACATCCACTGATCGATTTCGGCTTCCGACTCGTAAACCATGTCCGAATCAGGGTAGCGTACGCCAAACCGAATCGTACCGGTATCACCGATGCGGTCCAGCAAACGGAAGCTCAGGGCCTGCCACGTGGGAGTCTCAACGCCGTCGACCGACACAATTTCCTGCCCGTGCTCCAGCCCTGCCACAGCCGCGATAGAGGCAGGTTCCACTTTTTCAACAATCGGGATATAGCCTGTTTCGCCTG
>JAAENL010000338.1 GCA_024224435.1 Halieaceae bacterium | reverse complement strand
AGTTTGTCGGAAAAGTCGCTTCAGCTTCCAAAACCCCCTCACTTCAGGCGATTCTGAGGCCCGAACTTGGCCTAGTTGGAGTTATGGAACCGGTTCCCTGGACTTTTCCGACAGCCTGCTAGAATACGAGCGAATTGCCATGCCGCTATTATTATCCTGAGAACTCTGGAAAAGTCTAAAACGGATGTTCGCACCCCTATATACAGGGGGGTTTTGCTCGTTCGCACCTGTGTAAACGGGGGTTAAAAAGAGCTCGAAAGAGTTTTCCAGAGTTCTCAGTATTATCAGTGATTGCGTAGCTGCCTCAGCAAGTTCATCAAGCATGATCTGGCATTCTGGGTTCGTTTGGCGTATAGTTTTCATTAAATACGACATTGCTTTTCGTTATCCTTTCAGGTTTGTGATAATTCCTCGAAAGTTTGCCCTAAAAATGATGTCGTGTTTACTTTCCTCCCCCAAGTCTTTTATGCGCCCGTCCAAATACTTTGCCCATCGTACAAGAACCCGATTGTCTAGGACTATCGACTACCCCTCGTTCTCGCGGGAGTTCCAATGGACCGCACTATCCCCTCATCCGGCAACGAAGAGATCAAACTCTATATGCGCACTTATTACTCGCTGTTGCGGAGTACGCGTGCCGTGCCCATCGAAACGGTGGAAGAGTCGCACAAGGGCATGCGCTCCGCCCTGCATGTGGGTGCGCATGATCATAACCCCGATATGGCGGCGCTGATCTACAGCTTACTGCGTTTGCCCGATTGTCTCAATCACGTCAGCCGGGTGGTGATGGGGCAATCAGCCCGGGTCTTCGCCAGACATGGCTACGGCGATGTGGTGTCGTGGCAGGAAGTGAGCGCGCCGGGCCGTCGCCGCCGTAGCTTTTTTGATGGGAATGAGACATTGGCCGTGTATATCGCCAGCCGCTCGGATATAGACGATCTGGTGCCGATGCTCACCGCCTACCAGATCGAACGGCGCAAACTGCACGAACGGCTACGTCACCCCAGCGTTGAACATCTTCTCGAGGCGATGTGTAGCGATACCGCCACCCCGATCGAGACCTGGTATGCCCGTTTGGCCGATTTGACCGGCGTGCCTACTGATGATTGGAGCCGGCTATACGGGATATGGCGATCTGAAATGCCCGACCGTCTTCTCGAGATCTCGCGTACGCGCCAGTCCCTGACGATCCAATCCTTATCCGCTTCTCTGGCGGAATATAGCCGGGCGACACGGCATTGGTGGATGAATGTGGAGCGCGCCGTTCCCGAAATCAATTTTGAGGCCCGGCCCGTCTATTTTGTCTCCAGCAACACCCACAGTCTCGCTAATCTACTCAGCAGCTATCCTTTGCAAGAACAGGGTACGCTTGAAGCATTCATCCATGCCGCCGGCTCCGAGGACCTGCGCAAGGAATATGAAGACATTCGCGAAGAGGTCGTGCCCAGCAGTTGGGAGAATTTTCAGTATTATGCCTGGAAGAAATATGAGAGCATGCACCCTCAGGCTGTGCTCGATAGATTGGCATTCGAAACAGACTGCGGCATCGTGCGCGTGCCCAGCGAACACAACGCTTTTGATATCGAAGTTCAAGTCATACAGTTACGCCACCTGCGTGCGGAACTGATAGATCCTCGCTTGCAGGTGCCCGGTCTCGAAACGCTGGTTCATAGTGACGCCCTCATCATCAATATCGACTACCCCCTGGGCATGGCGGCTTATCAGGTTCTTACCGAGATCGCCCGAAACATTGCCGACGTCCGGGGTGTTTTTATCATGGGCAAGGCCGCGTCACTCAACAGCCGCGTCGGCGATGTCATGATCCCGAGCGTTGTCCATGATGAGCAAACCCTGAATACTTATCTCTTCACCAATTGCTTCAGCTCAGATGATGTTGCGCCCCATCTGGTCTATGGTACGGTGCTGGACAACCAGAAAGCGATCACGGTGCCGGGCACGTTTTTACAGAATCAGGGTTATATGTCAGTCTTCTACAACGAGGGTTACACCGATATGGAGATGGAGGCCGGCCCCTATCTGGGCAGTGTCTACGAAATGGTGCGGCCGCAACGTCATCCCTATGGTGAATTGGTAAACCTGACTCAGACACCCTTCCCTATCGGGTTTCTCCACTATGCTTCTGACACACCTTTTAGCAAGGGTAAGAACCTGGGCGCGCAAAATCTATCCTACTACGGCATGGATCCTACCTATGCTACCATGATCGCGATCCTGCGGCGCCTGTTTATGTCTGAAGTCGAGCGCTGTCAGGAAGGCGCATAGGCGCTTGTGGCGTCGATATCGACGACTTTTTGTCGATCTTGATCTCTTGTCTGACAAGGTGAAGGGGTGGCGAGGTGACACGGTGACAAGGTGATCACTTCGTCACTTGTCTGCAACCGAACTCGTACCTGCGACCTGCGACCTGCTACTTGCTACCTGCCCCAGATTTTCTCAGCGCAGTCCGGGAGCAATCGCCAGACACTTGCCACTGACTCTTGACGCCGCCGGTGTGTAAGAGTAAAATCAAGGGAGGAGGGGAAGATGAATAATCGTCAATCGCTATCGTTGGCTACCTACCTAGACAGTTTGACCTCGCCAGGGGAGCTTTATGAAGCGCTGGATGGTGGAGTTGTGCGCTGTACGGCCTGCGCCCATTGCTGTCTGCTGAGGGAAGGGAGGCGTGGTATCTGCCAGGTGCGGTTCAATCGCCAGGGGGTGCTGTATGTCCCCCATGGTTACGCAGCCGGCATTCAAGCGGATCCTATCGAGAAGAAGCCATTTTTCCACGTCTTACCTGGGGCGGACGCCCTGACTTTTGGCATGTTGGGGTGTGACATGCATTGTGGTTATTGCCAGAACTGGCTGACATCGCAAGCCTTACGAGATCATAGCGCCGGTGTCAATCCCACCCAGGTATCTGCAAACCAGCTGGTAGAGACGGCGAAGAGGTCCGGGGCGCAGGCAATGGTCAGTTCCTATAACGAGCCCTTGATCACAGCCGAATGGGCGGTGGAGGTGTTCAAGCTGGGGCGCGAACAGGATCTGGTCTGCGGCTTTGTATCCAACGGGAACGCCACGAAAGAGGCGCTCGATCTCCTGCGTCCCTGGGCGCAATGCTACAAGATCGATCTCAAGACCATGCAGGACACCAACTATCGCCAGCTTGGCGCCGTTCTGCAGAACATCCTGGATGGGATCGTCATGGTGCATGAGAGAGGTTTTTGGCTCGAGATCGTGACCCTGATCGTGCCGGGGTTCAATAACTCGGCGGCGGAGTTGCGCGAGATGGCCGATTTCATAGCTTCGGTGTCAACAGATATTCCCTGGCATGTTACGGCCTTCCATCCCGAATACAACATGCGGGAGCCCCGCCCCACCACCGTACGAGATCTGGTGCAGGCGGCAGAGATTGGCAAAGAGGCAGGGCTACACTTCGTCTACGCCGGCAATCTCTCAGGGCGAGTCCGTGATCTCGAGCACACCTTCTGCCCGAACTGCAAGATCCTGCTTATCGAACGCCAAGGTTATCACGTTCGAAATTACCGTATCACCCTTGGCGGTGCCTGCCCTAGCTGTAGTACAAAGATACCCGGTCTCTGGCACTCATCCGCAGAACAGATCCCCGACGGTGTCAGTCCCCTATCCCGCCGCCCACGCCGAATCCCCAATCTCTGAACACATGTCATTGCGAGTGACGACCTGCGGTCGGACGACCTGCGGTCGGGCGACCTACGGTCGGGCGACGAAGCAATCCCCAAACTGGCGGAATGTGTTCATATAACTTGGAGATTGCTTCGCCAAACGACCAACGGTCGCCCGACCAATGACAGAAGAAGACTTTTTCTGTTCCGTCTGTACAGTTACGAGAGGGAGGGATAAAGGAATTGCGTCAATCGGTGACCTTTGTATCCCGCCCGCGCCACTCGCGACGCAAGCGGGAGAGTGTTGTGTATGGTTCAGCACGTTTTTGTGGTGACAATGCCCGCGACGTCTGCAATCATGGTCCGACCCGTTTGATTTTTCGCAGCGTTCCACCGTAGTTTTCGTCATCAAAACCAACATAGAGTTCTCTATCCACTCCCGGAAGCTCTCGAACTGCCAGGCTCTCTACCTTGAGCCCGTCCAATGTCGCGAGAAGAGATGGCTCGGGATCGAGCATGACGGTTGCGGTTCCGTCTTCGAAGCTGACCTGTCCGATAGTGTACACGGCGCTGCGGAAGGGTCCATTGTCGTCGCCGGGGTCTTCAGCCGATGCCACGTAGATCACACCATTGCTGTCGACCTCCATGGCAGTCAGAGGCCGCGCATCGTCGCCGGTGGGACCGGGGCTGGTGAAGGCGCCCGCATCGTTGAATTCGCCGATCTGGAGGGGATTGAGATTCAGGGTTGCATAACGGATCTGTGTGCTACCTTCGCCCTCTGCACGTTCGGCATAGATAAATAGGTAACCCTGCCCCACAGGCGCTACGGCTGTTCCTTCCACATTATGTGTGGCTGTTGGCCACTCGATGGTATCGACGATGCGCAAGGCCGGCCGCGAGACCTGGGCCAAGAAAATGCGACGGGAAAATGGCTTTTCATCCTGTTCCTCGGTACTCTCAACCAGCAAGACCCGCCGTGTCTCAGGGATACGAGCGATGCTCTCGAAGTCATTGCTCTTGGGACCCTGTACCTGCATTGCCAATGGCCGCCAGCGAATACCGTCGAGCCCACGGGGTAGCTGCAGGAGACTGACCCGGGGCAGCGCCGCCTCCTCTGGATACTTGGCATCATGAACGGCAAGGAAGCTGTCGCCAGCGATCCAGGCAAGGCCGCTCACATCGGGCAGAGTGGATGCGCGACGTCGCGGCTGGGCGCTTACGTTTGCAGTACCGGCGTTTCGATCAACTGTCTTCACTTGGTTGGTGGAAACATCACCTTGGCCATCGCCAGCGGGCGCGCATTCCTCACGGAAGAAAGCCCACTCCTCGCACTCCGAGCCGTCGGGGAAGAGGCAATAACCCACCTGGCCCCCGGCCTCGTCGCGAATCTCCAACTTGCCGCCCTCGTCCTCACAGTGTACGGATGCCGGGTTGGGCATGCCGATCGCCTCATCGTCGGTACCTGGAGCACACTCACCCCGGAAGTACGCCCATTCCTCGCATTCGGAGCCGTCGGGGAAGAGACAATAGCCCACCTGACCCCCGGCCTCGTCGCGAATCTCCAACTTGCCGCCCTCGTCCTCGCAGTGTACGGATGCCGGGTTGGGCATGCCGATGTTGTCCTGGTCGCCGGGCGCGCATTCCTCACGGAAGAAAGCCCACTCCTCGCATTCGGAGCCGTCGGGGAAGAGGCAATAGCCCACCTGGCCTCCGGT
>JAAENL010000337.1 GCA_024224435.1 Halieaceae bacterium | reverse complement strand
TTTGCAGCGATGTCTTCCCTACCCGAATGGCTCGCGGCGCCGGCACCGTGGTGATCGACCGACTGCCTTACCTGGCAGAGGCGGCGATCGAGTACCTCGAGGACACGGAGGCACTGATACTGATCGGCGTGGAGACGCCGGTGTCTTTTTTCGCCTACCCGGGCGTACCGAGCGAAATGGCGCCACCCACTTGCCATACGTTTCAACTGGCAGGCCACAATGAAGATCTCGATACCTTACTGATAGAACTGGTAGAGCGCCTCGGGGCAGACGCCGTACAACCGGACACACAGACTCTGGACATACCTGCACTGCCCGAGGGCGCACTGGATGCAGTGAGTGCCGCCCAGTCGCTGGCCCACCTACTGCCGGAAAACGCGATTATCGTTGATGAAGCCGCGACCTCCAGCATGCCGCTCTACACGGCGCTCGCCAATGCCAGGCCTCACGACTTGCTCACTCTCACCGGCGGAAGCATCGGTTTTGGACTACCCGCCGCCACCGGCGCCGCCATTGCCTGCCCCGACCGCAAGGTCATTTGTCTCGAGGCCGACGGTAGCGCCATGTACACCATCCAATCACTGTGGACTATGGCGCGAGAGCAGCTGGACATCGTGGTGGTAATTTACAATAACCGCAAGTACAGCATTCTGGAAATGGAGTTCGGCCGCACCGGCGCTCGCGGCGGTAGCCCCGGGCCCAAAGCAGCCAGTCTGTTAAGTATTGGTGATCCTGATATAGACTTTGTCGCCATCGCCAATGGTCTGGGCGTCAGCGCAACACGTGCCACTACGGCGGCCGCATTCAATACGCAGCTGGAGGCCGCGATCAACACACCCGGACCACATTTGATCGACGCTCTCGTACCAACTCTGTTCTAGGCTCACTCCACACACTCTGGATTAGCGTGCGGGCACACTGTGAGAGTCACTATCCTTCACCGGCTACGCCGTGCATAGACAAGCCGACTGCGACCGCTTTGACGAGATCGATGGAACCGTTTCCCGGTATCACAGATGCCGGACTATGCTATTCAAAACCTGAAAAGTGCTGCTGGCGTTAGAGACTATAGTCTCGGGTATCTTGCACAACGTCCATGGTAAAGCTTTGACTCGCAGGCCGATCAACAAAACGCTCCTCATCCACGGAGGCCGCGGGGCCAATCTCCGCAACAACGTCGCTTGACAGATAATCCTTCAGCCGCAGGAAGCGAAGTTCGGATATAGAATGGGCGATCACCGGTTTCAGGCCAAACACCTCGGCCAGTCGAACACCGGCTGGCGCGTCGATATAGTTCTGATAGTAATCCGCCAGAGGAGTTGCCACACCAAACCGCGAGTGGCTGTGGACATAATAATCGAGATAATCCGCCTGGCTAAAATCCTGGCGCCGTACCATGAGGTAGTGATACCGCACCGGCTTCTGCCCGGACTCCTGAAAGCAGCGATGATACCCGCACGCAACACGGGAGCGCTCACGATCCACCAGTGTCATCAGCGGAGACAACATGGGCGACAGTTCACGCTGACAAGCCCGCAGGGAGACGCCCGCCGGCGCTACCATTTCCAGCACCACGTCCAGCCCTGTGAGAAACGACGAACCGGCTGGCGCTGCCAGCGGGTCGTTATCGCGGGGAATCATCACCGCGGCATGTAGCGAATAATTATCAAAAATGGCGGATGACGTCAGGCTCACTGCGGCATCCAGCAACTGCGGCGCGTGCCCTTTGAGGGCGTGAAGATAAAAGAGTTGTTTGGCCACGAATTAAGCGCTACCCCAATGAACAGCAGGCGGCATTCACTAGCGACCAAAAGTCGCTGTGAGTTCTGCTTTCGCCAATACATTGGCGTTCAGCATAAAACCAATCATCGCAGCGCTCGCCTCCCGCGGCACTTCGATCGCCACAGTACTCAGTGCAAACACAGTAAACACATAGCGGTGATCACCATGGCCTTCGGGCGGACATGCGCCGCCAAAAGCAAAGAGACCGAAGTCAGACCGCCCCTGTACCGTACCCTCGGGCAACAACTCTCCGCTTTGCGAGCCCGCATCCAGTACCAGCTCGGTGACATCGGCGGGGATGTTGTATACCAGCCAGTGCCACCAACCCGAGCCTGTGGGCGCGTCCGGATCGTAAACCGTAACTGCGAAACTTTTGGTGCCCTGTGGGGCACCGGACCAACGCAGGTCTGGCGACACATTAGCCCCTGTGCACCCAAATCCGTCATACACATGAGCCTCTGGCAGCGGCGCGCCCTCTTCCAGCGCCTTACTGTGCAAAACAAACTCCTGTGCCTGTGCCTGACTAACAGCCAATACTAAAATCATCAGCAATAGATGTCTTGAAAAATTCACTGTGTTCTCCCTGATACGAACGTCATTCTGTTGATATAGCGGGCATCCTCGCTTTCGTGATGGCCACCGCGATCAGCCGTTGTGATCGCACGCAACGCACACTATACGCTGTCAAATATCCAGTGCCAGCGAATCAGCCTGTGAACCCATCATTGCAATAAACTCTCGAGCCGTAACAGTGCTCCCTGACACCGTGAATTTTTTCCCGGTCTGCCGGGCGGCTAACACGAACCTCAGCCAGCAAAGATCGCACTGCTATAAAACGGTGGCCGACACATTGCCGACACATTACCGACAGTGTCAAAGCGCCTCTCTCAAACGGTACAGTGCAGCGTGTTCGTAGGTAAACACCAATTCTTCGCGTTGGTTAGTCACCTCATTTCGCATCACCAGTATGCCCGCATCAGGACGACTGTTTGAGTGTCGTTTTTCGATAACAACACTGACGCACTTGAGCTCATCCCCTGATCTGGCGGGCGCTTTCAGTTTCATATTGTTAAACCCCAATGCGCTGATTGCCGCGCTGCGACCAGCACTGTCTAAATCCTTGTGGCAGAAGAGACTGACTGACACGGCAAACAAGTGAGTTGATGATGCGACGAGCCCACCAAATACAGATGCTTTCGCCGCCTCCCGGTCCACATGGAAAGGCTGATAGTCCCAGCGGTTTCCAAATTCCATTATTTCCTCTTCTGTGATCAGATGGCGCCTTGGCGACTCACGCTTTTCGCCAAGGGCAAAATCTTCAAAATATTTCATGTCATTGCCTTGTTAACGAGGGCTATCTCTCTGACCCTGACAGGGAACGCAGAATATCCTGCGCTGCGCTCTCACCCACGAGGCGTGAGGTACGAGTGGCAATCAACCATTGCCCGCTCACCCGATGAAACGTCCAGTCATTGATAGAGAGTCGCATCAAGCGCGGCTGCTCCCCCTCGCGCAGATACAGTCGGGAATAGCCTATCGCCCGGGCGCTATCTCCTCTCACGTCGATATCACTGGGACCTACGGTATGCGCGGTATCAGGTAACATACTTTGGTGCAGGTCTGAACGCAGCATCTCGCCAATCGCCCCACGTCCCTGCAGCACCAGGTCCTCGTGGCCCCCGTCACGACCCGCGCGTGGCGAAGAAACCCGATATTCCGCGTCTTTCGTATGACAGGCCATCGCGAGAGCATCATTGCCACAATCCGCTGCCAAGCCGTAGCGCGTCATCAGATTCATAATGGCCAATTGATCCTCGGCCAGCTGCAGCCGGCTCTCTTGGCGATCCAGCCGACCACGCAATTCAATCAGCGCTCGTTCAGTTTCTGCGTTCTCCACGCACTACTCCCGCTCGACAAATGGCGGCCTGACGCCACAACCACGACCCTGCGATAAAGACGCCGAGCGTGTTTGCAAGAAAATCATAACCTGACATCACCCTCCCCGGCAGGAAGGACTGGACTATTTCGATAACACCACCGTACAACACGATGCACAGACAGGCGACAACAAAACGTCGACCATAGCCCGTGATTCCCCATACCAGTGCTGTGAAAATCGCATAGGTTACAAAGTGCGCCAGCTTGTCC
>JAAENL010000336.1 GCA_024224435.1 Halieaceae bacterium | reverse complement strand
CGACCGAGGAGAGGACGTCCTCGCTCAAGCGCACAAAATGTTCGCGTTCGCTTGGATTGATGCTGTAGTCGTCATCATGTTTGTCATAGATATCACCAATACGAGCCAGGCTGCATGTGTGGCCACGCGCCTGCAAGGCGGTCGCGAGCGCATCGCCTGTGCCGGAGCTATCTGCCAGAATCAACCAGTGGCCCGGCTGCTTCGGTTCGATTGAATCTGCCTCTTGTATGTGTTCCGGTAGGGTACGCCACTCCAATCCATAGAACCATTTCTGGATTTGGTCGCCGACAAATTGTGTGTGGTGGCGGTGCACCATCTTTCTGACCATCATTTGCAGGACTTGTGCTTCATCTTCAGAGAAGGCATCAGCTTGTTGTATTTCCTGCGCCAACTGCTCGACCTCTCCTTTATTGAGCAGTTCCACGACAGTGGTGGATTTTTGTCCTGTTTCCGTCAGTGCGGAGCCGTTTTGGCCTACATCAACCCAGTATCGCTGGCGCTCGAAGGGATAGGTGGGCAACACCACCTTGCGACGGTTGTAGTTCCGCTCAAACCCCGCCCAGTCCACATCCGCACCCTGCACATACAATTGTCCCAAGGTCTGTAGTATCTGCTGCCAGTCATCTTGACCCCGCCGCAAACTGGGCAGCCACAAGCCCTCATGTTCGGGCAGGCATTGCCGCCCCATGCCCAACAAAACAGGCTGCGGCCCTACTTCGACGAAGGCCGTCACCTCCTCTTGGGACAACGCCTCCATGCCGTTGGCAAAACGCACTGGCGCCAAGACATGCTCCACCCAATAGGCCGCATCCGCCATCTCTTCGCCTGCACGTTCTCCGGTTACGTTGGAGATGATGGGCATGTGCGGTTTGTGATAGCTCACCTGCGCTGCCGCCCTCTCGAACTCAGCCAGCATCGGCGCCATCAGGGGTGAGTGGAAGGCGTGGGATACCTGTAGGGGT
>JAAENL010000335.1 GCA_024224435.1 Halieaceae bacterium | reverse complement strand
CGTGCTTCTCAGAATACATCCAAAGGCAGACGCTCTTCTGCAGAGTTGCAGGCGCGACTCTCCTCAGTGCACACACACATCCGCAAGATTTCCGACCGGGCCCTGTTGAATGTGAATGCCCAGCCAGGCAAGTCGGCGCCTGACATGGATGCACTTGAAATGGACCAGTACTCCGAACTACAGGAGGCCGCCAACATTCTGCGCGAGGGTGTCGAGGATCTTTCGGACCTGGTGGATGTGTTGGCACGACAGAACGCTCAAGTAGAGGCGCTTCTGAAGCAGCAGTCCATGGTGATTTCGAGTATTTCGTCTGCGATACAAGGCGCGAGGGTCGTACCGGTATCGCGCTTGATGCCCGGACTACGTCGTATTGTACGCACAGTCAGTACGGACCTTGGCAAGGTTGTCTCTTTTCAGGCGCTGAACGAGACAGGCGCGCTGGATCGCGATCACTATGCACGCCTGCAGGTCATTCTGGAACATATGGTAAGGAACGCGCTCGATCATGGGATCGAGTCGCCGGACGAGCGGGTCGCAGCAGGCAAGCCCACCGGCGGTCGGATCACGGTTGATGTGCGCAAGTCTGGCGGTGATTATGTCATTCGACTGTCCGATGACGGACGAGGCATTGATCCGGATGCGATCCGTCAATCCGCCTTTGAAAAAGGTCTGGATACAGAGATCGACATCGATTCTCTTACGGATGAGGAGGCGATGCGTCTGATATTCCACAAGGGCTTCTCAACTGCGAGCCAGCTGAGTGAAATATCCGGACGTGGTGTCGGCATGGACATCGTCATGAATGAGCTTTTGCAGATCGGCGGCGACATTCAAATCCAGTCTACGCTCGACCTGGGTACTGCCTTCGAGGTGCGTATTCCGAGCAATGTCTCTGTAAACGGCGCGTTGTTGGTTGCCGCCGCCGGTAAATCGTATGCCATTCCGCTTAATGGGATGATTGCGGTTGAACAGGTGCCAGTGGAAGAGTTCTTTGCTGCGGTGGAAGGCCGCGAGACCTTGTCCCTTTCAGGTGTCGACTGTGAACCCTCCTATCTGGCAACACTATGCCAAGCTGTGCCGCTGCCGGATCGCAGTGCGTGGAATACCTTTGTGCCTGTAATTGTTGCCGGTTATGAAGAGCGCCATATGGCTATCGCCATCGATAATCTGGAGGAGGCGCTGGAGCTGGTTGTGCGCTCCCTGGGTGCGCAGTTCTCTTCTGTGCCCGGGCTGGCAGGGGCGGTAACTACCGCCGAGGGCGAGGCGGTTGTCGCGCTTGATCTCAACCAGCTTGTCAAAAGCGCCGGTCACGACAGTACCGCCCCGGTCGTCGTGAATCAGATTGAAGCGACTGCGCCTCTGGCGTTGGTGGTGGATGACTCACGGACCCAGCGCATGGTGGCGACAAGTCAACTGGAGACCGTAGGTGTCGAGACGGTTACGGCCGAGAATGGTTTGGTGGCAATTGATTTGTTGAATGCTGCGCACCGTTTGCCGGATGTGATTCTGCTGGATGTGGAAATGCCGGTGAAAGACGGTAT
>JAAENL010000334.1 GCA_024224435.1 Halieaceae bacterium | reverse complement strand
GTACCGTGCACTGCCATATGAGCCCAGTGAGCCTCGTTGCTCTTGCCCTGCGTCACGGCCTCCTCGCGCACCACGGGTGCACAGATCACAATATCACCCAGCAGAGGCAAATCGACATCGGCGGGTAAGTCGGCCGGGAAGGACAATACATTGGTGGTGCCCTTCTTATCGCGATACGTCTCATTGAGTGAGGACATCTCGGCCCGGTCGACCAGCCGCACACATAATCCTGCCTCGCCAGCATGCGCGCCGCCCGCGAGAGCAGCCGCCACCCAGCGTCGAATATCATCGTTGCCGGGCACGGGTTCAGAACTGGCGAACTGTACATCCACGTGCAGTTTCACCTTCGGCCCTGGTCCAGCTCGTTGCCGCTGTTTTCGATGCTGTCGTACGCCGCCACGATGCGCTGTACCAGCGGGTGACGCACCACATCCTTGTTGCCGAAGTAGATCATCCCGAGTCCGTCCACGCCTGTTAGCAGTTTGCTGGCATGGGTCAGGCCGGAATGAGCGCCGCGCGGCAGGTCTATCTGGGTGGCGTCGCCTGTGATAACAGCGGTAGAGCCGAAGCCGATGCGGGTAAGAAACATTTTCATTTGTTCCCGCGTGGTGTTCTGTGCCTCATCGAGGATGATGAATGCATTGTTCAGCGTGCGGCCGCGCATGAACGCCAGCGGGGCCACTTCAATAATGTTGCGTTCAATGTATTTATTGACGGTCTCGAAGCCCAGCATTTCGTAAAGCGCGTCGTAAAGTGGCCGCAGGTAAGGGTCTATTTTCTGGGTCAGGTCACCCGGGAGAAAGCCGAGTTTTTCGCCGGCCTCGACGGCGGGGCGCACCAGCAAAATGCGGCGTACCCGCTCTTCCAGAAGGGCCTCGACCGCGCAGGCCACGGCGAGATAAGTCTTGCCGGTACCGGCTGGTCCAATGCCGAAGTTGATATCGTGCTGTTTGATGGTGCGAACGTAGTCCTGCTGATTTTTGCCCCGAGGCTTGATGGAGCTGCGCTTGGTGCGGATGATTTGTATTGGTTCAACATTCGGCTGGCCGGCGCTTTCCAGTAGGTGTTCTAGTCCCGCCTGTTGTAGCTGCAGATGCAGGGATTCAGGACTCAGTTCCACGCCCTGACAGACCTCGGCATACAGGTGAATGAGCAGGCTCTCTGCTGTCGCAACATTAACCGATGGCCCACTGAGTTGCAGATGACAGCCGCGGGCGCTGATGGTCACGCCAAGGCGCTGTTCGATCTGTCGCAGGTGGCTGTCCAGGTGGCCGCAGAGCGTCGCCAGATGGCGGGCGTCATCAGGTTCCAGAGTCAGGCTTTGTTGCATCAACTGTCGAGACGACGGTTGCGGGGGAGGTTCGCTGTTCAAGGTATCCTGTCGCCACAATGGGCAGTGCAATTACAGATAAGAATATACGGGATTTCGCGGCCGTCAACCATTGACCAGTATTCCCCTGAGAGAGTTGGGCAGAGCATCCTGTATCTCTACATCAACAAAATGGCCGATCAGGCCCCGGTCGGCTGCGGGAAAGTTGACCACCCGGTTGTTCTCGGTGCGACC
>JAAENL010000333.1 GCA_024224435.1 Halieaceae bacterium | reverse complement strand
TGGTTGTGGAGACAGTGCTCCAGTCGTTACGCCATTCATGCACGTCGGAACTTACCCGACAAGGAACTTCGCTACCTTAGGACCGTCATAGTTACGGCCGCTGTTTACCGGTGCTTCAGTCGTGAGCTTCGCCGAAGCTAACCCACTTCCTTAACATTCCGGCACCGAGCAGGCGTCACACTGTATACGTCCACTTGCGTGTTCGCACAGTGCTGTGTTTTTGATAAACAGTCGCCAGAGCCTTTTCTCTGCGCCCTCTGTTGCCAGTAGGGCCCCCTTATTGCGAACGTACGGGGTCAATTTGCCTAGTTCCTTCACAACCATTTTCTCGAGCGCCTGAGGCTTTTCGCCACACCTACCTGTGTCAGTTTTAGTACGGGCCTTGTGATTGTCACCGGACGGCTTTTCCTGGAACCACTCCACCCCGCATCGGCCTCAAGGGCCTGGACTCTTCACTGTCCCGCCAGAGCTTCGCGATCCGTCACGCCGGTTCAACCGCACACACAAGGGCAGGAATGTTAACCTGCTGTCCATCGACTACGCCTTTCGGCCTCGCCTTAGGTCCCGCCTAACCCTGGGCGGATTTACCTTCCCCAGGAAACCTTAGGTTTTCGGCGATGGAGATTCTCACTCCATTTATCGTTACTCAATCCTACATATTCACTAGCTGCCGCTCCAATGTTCCTTCCGGAACACCTTCAATGCTGACAGCTACGCTCCCCTACCAACGTATAAATAC
>JAAENL010000332.1 GCA_024224435.1 Halieaceae bacterium | reverse complement strand
GCCGATATCGATATCGGCTTCTGGCGCACCCCGGAGGGCGTTGCCATACCCGATGATGAATTGCGTTTTCTACTGGTGCCGGACGCCGTGGAGGCCATGATGGTCGGCGAAGTCGCCGGGCAGGTAACGACGTATCAGCAGAGGGCCAACGAGCCTATCACCCAAGCCCTCATGGTCACCATGGGTGGACTATTGCCGGGTATCCTGCTTTACGACCACCTCGCCCACATACCCTCAGCACCCCACATCGCGTTTGGCAGCATCGGTGTATCGCTCTATACAGGCCCAGACCAACGCCACCCAACGCCCCGGGTTGTGCAGGCAAGCTCACTGGAAATAAGGGATGAAGTCGTGGTGCTCATCGATGACCTCGGTGACAGCGGGGACACACTGCATTTTTTGTCCGAGCACATCGCTGAACAGGGTGCCAGACGTGTCCTGAGACTAGCGCTCTTCATGAAGCCCAAGGCCAAAACAGCGTACGCTGCAGACTTTAGTTTTGGCGAACTGGCTCAGGACACGTGGATCATCACGCCGCGGGAATACGTGGAGACTATGGCCAAGCGTATACCCGTGTGGAAGCAGCGCGGAGCCACACAGGCGGAATGCGAGCGCAGACTGGTCGACCTTATCGGCTATCCGCTCCATGTGGTAGATACGTATTTGGAAACGCTGTTCGAGCAGGGCTGACCTGCACGCTACAACACCCTAGACACCGCGTTAGCGATATAATCGAGGTTACCCGCATTGACCCCCGCGACATTTATGCGAGACGAATCCAGCATGTAAACGCTGTAATCGTTGCGCAGTCGCTGAGCCTGCTCCGCACTGAGCCCGAGAAAGGAAAACATACCCTTTTCCGTTTCGATAAAAGCGAAGTTACCGCCGCAACGAGACTCCAGGGCATGACGCAAACTGCTACGCAAACCATTGATGCGCTCGCACACGGCGGACAATTCCTCCCGCCACAGCGCACCCAGCGCGTCGTTGTTAAATACCCGACCGGCCAGCAAGGCCCCGTGCGCGGGCGGCATGGAATAGACCCGCCGCGCAGCGGACTGAGCCTGACTCAGGACAGCACGCGCGTTGACTGCATCTGCGCAGACAAAAACGGCGGCCCCGGTGCGCTCACGATAAAGCCCCAGATTCTTGGAGCAGGAGGAAGCTACAATGACCTCGGGCAGGCGCGATACCAACAAGCGCAGCCCCGCGGCATCCTCATCGAGGCCAGCGCCCATACCCTGGTAGGCAAAATCCACAAAGGGAGTGAAACCCTGTCGCTCCGCCAATTCCGCGATAACGCGCCACTGCTGCAGAGATAGATCCGCGCCGCAGGGGTTGTGGCAACAGCCGTGCAGCAGCACGATGTCGCCAGCTTGGGCGCCGGCGAGATCACTCACCATGCCGTCGAAGTTGACGCCATGAGTGCCATGATCGTAGTAGCGGTAACTACGAAATTCCAGCCCCACGCTGCCCAGCAGGGGCCTGTGCACCGGCCAGGTTGGATCAGACACCCAGACTTTTGCATTCGGGGCAGCCGCGTGCACTATCTCTGCGCCAATGCGCAGCGCGCCACATCCACCGGGGGTCTGGATACTGGTCACGCGCCCATCGGCAAGCGCCCCGCTGCCATCGCCAAGCACCAGTTTCCGTATACCCTGATTGAACGCCTCATCCCCCGCTGCCGCCAGATAGGCCTTGCTGCGCTCTTCGTTCACGAGAGACTGCTGAGCCTTTTGCACCGCGGCAAAAACCGGGCACTCGCCCTTCTC
>JAAENL010000331.1 GCA_024224435.1 Halieaceae bacterium | reverse complement strand
CGATCATAACCTGCCGTGGCTATCACTTTCCCATCGGGTGAAAATTTCGCAGCGTACAGCACATCGCGATGCCCACCCAGTTCGTGCAATACTTCACCCGTCTCGGTCGAAAACACCACCGCCCTTCCATAGGCGCCTGCAACACCCGATGCCACCACGAGGCGATCACCGTTACGACTGAACTGCAGTGCGTTTACTTTCTCGATTCCACTAGTTTGTTTTGTCGGATCATCCCGCGATGTTAGATCACGTAGCAACTTGCCATTTGTGTCCTTGATTTGCACAAGGCCCGTCCGCCCCACAGCGGTCTCTGAGCCCTGCAATGAAACCGCTACCGCACTGAGAGGCAATGATACCTCCGGTTTCGTTTTGATGGACGGCACCTTGAGATCGAACATCACGGGCACAACACCATCTGGCCCACTTGCCCCCTGCTCTACCCATTTTGCCAACGTTGCGATTTGCGTTTCAGTGAGCGGTTCCTCGCCCTCTGGAGGCATGCGTGGCTCTGCCTTCCCGTTGATTCGCAGGATCATTCGACTGCTAT
>JAAENL010000330.1 GCA_024224435.1 Halieaceae bacterium | reverse complement strand
GGCGTTCAGCTTTCTGGCCGGGGCCGGCGGTTGGCAACGATATTTCTTGATCGCACTCGCCTTCGCCGCATCTGCGTGGTTGATCTGGATGCTCCGCCGCAAGTTGCCTCGATTGGAATCTGTGTCCTATGCGCTGATTCTCGCGGGCGCTCTCGGCAATGCAGCGGACCGGATGGGGCGTGGGCAGGTCGTCGATTATCTGGACTTCTATTGGCGAGCGTGGCACTGGCCCGCGTTCAACTTGGCTGATGTAGCGATTTCACTTGGCGTGATCTGTCTCTTGGGGGCCACCAGGACGCAAAGTCGGTGCGCCCGGTCGGGCGCCGAGTCAAGTTGAACGATACCAAGTACTACCCTTTACACCCGTGCTTCAATTTTAGATTACCGCTAAGCCACACAGATGAACTTGCTACAGATTCTTGTCCTTGCCGTCATTCAAGGGGCAGCCGAACTCCTGCCGGTATCTAGCTCGGCCCATGTCATTGCGGCCGAGAAGCTGATGGGGCTGGATCCAACGGCGCCTCAAATGACGCTTTTGCTGGTCATGCTGCATACCGGCACGATGTTCGCGGTCATTGCCTATTTCTGGAAATCGTGGCGCACCACCTATTTCAGTTCAGGGCAGGCATTTCGCACTAACGCCCTGTGCATACTGGTTGCAACGCTCGCAACCGGTATCGTGGGGGTGGCGCTGCTGCAATTCATTAAGCACGTAGTGGTAGCTGATTCATCGAATTTCGAGATCGAACATCTGTTTGGCAACTCGCGTCTGATAGCCGCTGCCTTGGCTGCAGCCGGCCTGTTGATCATTGTGTCTTCCCGTCTCCAGGATCGGGGGATCGATAACCTCACCCTGCGCCAATCGGCATGGATTGGCGCCGTGCAGGGGCTGTGTCTTCCATTTCGCGGTTTCTCTCGTTCGGGAGCCACTATCTCGACCGGGCTTGCCTTAGGTGTGACGCGGCGGCGTGCCGAAGAGTTTAGCTTTGCGTTGGCCGTAGTATTAACCCCAGCAGTGATCGCCAAAGAAGCGTATCGACTCTACAAAGAATACGCAGCTACCACCACAGCAATGCACTCGGATGGACTCTTGCACCTCATGGGGCCAAGCATGATCGGCATGGCGCTGAGCTTCTTGGCAGGTTTGGTTGCGCTGCGGTGGCTGTCACGCTGGCTGGAGCAAGGCCGATGGCATTTCTTCGGCTGTTACTGCTTGTTGGCTTCGCTGTTGGTACTGTGGATTGGCTAACCACGTTTGTCATGTGCTTCTGCCGAATTGGAGCTTTTTCAGAAGGCTTCGATATTCGGCCTTTCGCTATAGCGAGGTCAGCCGGTTGAGTGATGTGAATCGACGCTCCATGTTACTTCGACGCGCCATTGTCATCGGGCCAGCGATGCTGGCCCTCTTGATCGCCATTGGATTCCTCACAGTGGCATGGCAGATTGTCAGTTACGGAGAGCAGTCGTTTAATGCTCCCGTGGATGCGGCTGTTGTTCTTGGCGCTGCAGCATGGGGGAATAGGCCGTCTCCCGTTTATCGGGAGCGGATTAACGAGGCGATTGCACGCTACCAGAACAAGCAGGTGAAATACCTGGTTTTCACCGGCGGGACACCGGGGGCAGGTTATCCCAGCGAAGGCGAGGTCGGCCGCGAGTATGCGATCAAGCACGGTGTTCCACCTGACGCGATCTTGGCGGAGACCACCTCGCGTACGACTTGGCAAAACCTTGTCAATGCAAAGAAATTATTAGACCCACTTGGGATTCGCACGGTTCTGTTGGTCAGCGATCCGCTACATTTGCGAAGAGCAACGGCAATGGCTAACGATCTTGGACTCCAGGCCCTGCCTGGGCCTACGTCCTCTAGCCGTTTCGAATCCTTGACCACTCGAGCGAACTTTCTGTGGCGCGAAATTTGGCTTTATCTCGACTACCTTGTCTTTAAAAAGCCGTCCTGAAAACCCAAATACATCCAGGTACGCCACGCATGACTCAGGGACAGCCACGTTGCTGCGACGGGCCATTGCTTTCCCTGTGGATGCCACGACAAGGCGCTTTCGTGAGCAGCCCACCCGACTGATCCCGCTCAGCCGGGTGGCGCACGACCGTTGGCCCGTACGCCGCCGACGGCTTACTTGCTCCGCAAATCGACGACGGTCGGCTGACCATCGACCGTATCAAAGACCGCCCACACAGCTTGGCCCTCCCTGAAATTCTTCAGCGACGCCTTGTCCTTGACGGAAAACGTCATCGTCATGGCGCCCATGCCGAGGTTGTCGATGGCGCCATGCTTGAGCGTGACCTTGCCGGTGTCGGGGTAGACCTTGCGGACTTCTGCTGAAACGGGCTTGGGTGCTTGCTGAGACTGCGCTGCCGGCTTCATATCCATACCTTCCATCGGCGTGGCGGCAAAGGCTGCGGGGGCGGATGCCAGCATCAGGGCGAATGTAAGAGCGGAAACGTATTTCATCGTGAGACTTCGTCATGAGAGGGTGGTTGGGAAACAGATGTTGTGTCTGGCCGATGGATGTCCGGGTCGCCGCACTCCTGACTCGAGCGCATGCCGCGATTTATGCGACTGGATGCTTCGAAGCGGCCCAGGCTTTACCCAATGGGGGCCGCAGGGCGGTGACTTACTTGCGGCGGCGGCTCGCGGTCTTGCGAGAACGCGTGCGCGCGCGGGCTTGTCCACGCGGATGACCGGTGCCATATCGTCGGCGCAGGTACCAAGCGAATAAACAGATCGCACAAAATGTCAGCGCCACGGCGACCAAGATGGTCACAATGACATTGAGCGGAAGATCGAAGACGGGGGCTCTATTCACAGTGAGTCACACGCATTGCGATTTGCATCGACGGTCGACTGAAAGCCAGGAACGCCTCAGCATCCCTTGCTTCTTCATCATGCAGTTGGCGGGACAGCGTCAGGCCGCTGATGTGTTCCGACCTGTCAGCGCGTTGCGGCCATCGGTGTACGGGTCGCGCGGGCCCTGGGCGCGAGCGTTCTCGAGAACCGAGTTCACCTGGGTGCCGATGCCGGCCGCAAACGAAGGCATCGTCGAAGCAAACAGCAGGATGCCGGCAACTGCAATCTTGGACGTGGTCTTCATGGCTTTGTTCTCCGTGTCAGTGGTCAACCACCGTGGTTGACCGTGTGAGCAGTCTACGGAGACGGCACCCGCACGCTCATGACGACCTTATTACAATCTTGTCATGTAGAGCGCCGAGCGGCGCTTGGCTCCGGTGTCCGTGCGCGCGAGTCGCATCGTCACGATTCATGGCGCCGCAGCGCGAGCTCGCGTAGCCGTAGAACAAAATAAAAATGTCACTACGGTTTGGCGAAACTGAGCCAACGCGGGCTCTGTAGTGACAATTTTAATTACGTTGAAAGCGAGGCAATAGCGTCAATAGGCGTAAGCCCGCATTAAATTT
>JAAENL010000329.1 GCA_024224435.1 Halieaceae bacterium | reverse complement strand
GGCAATGGCGATACCGAATTACGCATCTCCCGCAACGCTGTTAATGCGGACGGCGCTGTGCAAATCGTGGCTTCGGTCATGGATGAAAGTGGCTCGGTCTTCAGTGTCTTGCCCACAGCCCTCAACCCTGTGTCAGGACCCTGGGCAACGGCCTACCACTGGGACAAGCTCTCGCAAGATGTCACTCCCAACGCAGGACAGCCTGATGCCCACCACGCACAGGTTCGTATTAGCAGCCCCGATATCGATGGCCGACCCCTTGGTCCGAACAGCCACATTCGCTATCTCCTCCGCATCAGCAATGAAGATGTCGAGCCCCTGGAACAGGCAACTCTGATTATCTCAGGCAGCGATGGCTTGCTGTTCGAAAGCGCAGAGGGCTTGCTCTCTGCCCAGACTCTACCCCAATCCGACCGCTGGTTCATCGACTTGGGCACTCTCAGACCCGGCGCACGCTCGCCCATCACTCTTCACGCACGTATCGCTCCCGATCTGATAGATACTGACACCATCACGGTCACGGCTGAGATACAGTCCCACGACTCACCCAGCGAACCCGATCTCTCCTTCCAGAGCTTGAGCCACGCCGTCGATAGCCAGCCACCTGCGGTTTCTCTTGACCTACCTGAGGAAGGGGCAACACTACGCTCCGGCCAACAGATGGTAGCGGGCACGGCCTCTGATACGGGCGGTGGAGGCGTAGCACGGATCGAGGTCCAGATCGATGGTGGAGCCTGGATACCGGCACAAGGTCATCGGGCCTGGCAGGCCGAGATCGATGTTCCCGGCGAAGGTCAATTCACCCTGGCCGCACGCTCCACCGACATCTACGGCTATGTCAGTGAGGTCGATAGTGTAATCGTCACCGTTGACAACATGGGGCCAAACGCTTCCCTGCAGTTGGCAGATACCGTGCTGGGCGGCAAACAGGTGCGCTTGACCGGCACGGCTGCGGATCCCTTCCCATCAGGCGGCGATATCGAGGTCGTGGCCGTGCAAATCGACGATGGCCCTTGGGTCGCAGCTTCGATTTCTGCCAAACTCGATCCCGACGGTTCTGCGCGCTGGTTCTTGACATGGCGCTTGCCCGCTGAACAAGGTACGCAGCATGAAATACGTGTACATGCAACCGATGCAGCCGGCAATATCGGCCCTGCCTCGGAACCCACCCTCGTGACTATCGATAGCATTGATCCGACTTCGGATATCCTCTCACCCGAGCCCGGCAACGTGTTCTCCGGCGATACCATCCTCGTTTGGGGCCTGGCGTCGGATGGTTGGGGGCTCACTCAAGTGGATGTTTCGCCTACTGCCGGG
>JAAENL010000328.1 GCA_024224435.1 Halieaceae bacterium | reverse complement strand
TACTGGTTCGGCCTGGTCAATGGGGCTCATCCCAGTCACAAAGATCCCACCAACTTTCTGCGCAACGGCAAACCCGTCGGGCCCATGAAAGGCTACTCCTGCCAGCTCGTCGTCGACGAAGCCATTGACTGGCTCGACAAGAAACGCGACGCCGACGCTCCCTTCTTCATCAACCTCTGGTTCAACGAACCCCACGCCGTCATTGCGGCCCCCGACGAGATCGTCTCCCGGTATGGCGCGCTCAACAATCAGGCCGCCATCTACAACGGCACCATCGACAACACGGACCGCGCCATCGGGCGACTCGTCGCCAAGCTCGAAAAACTCGGCGAGCTCGACAACACCATCATTCACTACTCCTCCGACAACGGCAGTTACCGCCAGGAGCGTAGCGGAGAACTGCGCGGCAAAAAGGGATCGCATCATGAAGGAGGCCACCGCGTGCCGGGCATCTTCTACTGGAAAGGAAAAATCCCCGGAGGCCGCGTTGAGAAAGAACCTGCCGGTGCCGTAGACCTGCTTCCGAGCATCTGCGGGCTTCTTGGCATCGACAAACCCAAGGACGTCTTCCTGGACGGCTCTGACCTCACGCCTTTGCTCACCCGCACCGGCAGTTTTGAACGTCATCAACCCCTTTTCTGGATGAACGGCTCCACCATGGCGATGAGAATGGGGGACCATACCCTCTTGGCGCCGAGCACAGCCAGACTCCCGTTTGACAATGCGAAGGCGAACCGCTTGCTGCAGCAGACAAAATTGGCCCTGGGGGACGATCTTGAGAAAGAGCTGGGCGGATTGGATCTGCGCTCACGCATGTTCAACGGCAGATTCGCCAATCGTGAAGCCAACCGACTGCGCGATGAATTCCGGGCCATGTTCTATTTTAATGAAGCCTTGATCCCCCTAATGAAGAAGGGAGGCGTCAATCGGGTTCAACTCTACGATCTTGCAAGCGATCTGAGCCAGGAGCGGGACATCGCGTCCCAAAATCCCGAGCTCGTCGCCCGAATGAAAAAACAGGCCGCTGCCATCCACCGCAGTGTCATGGCCGAAGCTCCGGAATGGATCAAAACCGGAGATCTAGCCGCAACGAAGAAGCCCCGTGGGCAGGCTTTCAAGGTTGCATTGGCGCCGCTGGTGGAGGCCTCGTGTATTGATTGCCATGATGCTGACACCAAGACACAACTCAATTTTGAAGAACTTGGGCATGACTTATCCGATGCCACCACTTTTCGGCAATGGGTAAAGATCTTTGACCGGGTGGAAAAGGGGGAGATGCCGCCGGCAAAAGAACCGCAGCCCGATGTCGTCCTCAAGGAGAAGGCACTAAAATCCCTTGGCAGTCACCTACGCACTGAAAACCTGAAGCAGCAACAGGCTCAGGGAAGGGTGCCTGTCCGTCGACTGACCCGACTGGAACTGGAATATACCCTGCAGGACATACTGGGTGTGCGTGGCAATCTCGCCCGTTACCTGCCCCCGGAGAATGACTCGGCCACCTTTGCCACCGTTGCTGACAAGCAGGGAATTTCCCCGCTGCACATCCGTAGTTACCTGGACGCTGCTGACGCGGCACTGGATGAGGCTATTGAGCTTGGACCCAAGCCCCGGGCAGGCGCACAAACCATGGATTACCGCAATAATCGCTATTCCAGTATGTGGTTTGAAAGACCCCTTCGCAATGGCGGCATGACGGTGATGAAGACAGAGGACGCCTACGTAATGTTTGAGTTTAGGCCTCACGTCGCCCAGTCCAATTATATGGGGTATAAGCCTCGTTATCCGGGGCTCTACCGGATCACTGCCGAGGCCTACGGTTATCAGGCCAAAACGCCCATTACTTTTGGTCTCTACAAAGGAAGCGATAAGCAAGGGGCTGCCCAATTGATCGGCGCCTTTGAACTGCTCCCGGGCAAGACCC
Source organism: Halieaceae bacterium (assembly GCA_024224435.1). GTDB lineage: Bacteria > Pseudomonadota > Gammaproteobacteria > Pseudomonadales > Halieaceae > Marimicrobium. The sequence continues at coordinate 500 of JAAENL010000328.1, read as the reverse complement.
GCTCCATCGAACTGACCGAGTTTTTTACTCCCAACGATTTCTTTTATCCTGCTGCACTGGACATCAACTGGGCGCCCGACGGCAAAAGCATCTACCACATGCGAGTCAAGGGCGCGCATGGCTACAAGGGGGAGGGATTGGCAATCAAGTGGCTGAAGATTGAGGGTCCGCTGGAGGAAGAGTGGCCCCCAACGCGTACTCGCCAACTACTCACCGGCGTACCGGTCCCATGGCTGCCGCAACATCGCATTTACTGGACGGGCGCTACCAAGGAACCCAACGCACACCTGCGCGACATCGTCAGGAGGCTCGCGCCCAAGGCCTTCCGCCGACCGGTAACGGATGCGGAAATCGAATCCTTTGTTTCCCTCGCCAAACCGCATCACCCTAAGGACCAACCGATGCATAAAATGGTTCGCGCTCCCTTGCGGGCCATGTTCAGTTCGCCACAGTTTTTATTTCACCGTGCAAATCTCGGGCCATTGAATGATTATGCACTG
>JAAENL010000327.1 GCA_024224435.1 Halieaceae bacterium | reverse complement strand
GAGGCGATCATATTTAATCGCATCGGGCACCTTTACCGGATCTGCGGAATAGACACCGTCCACCTTGGTGGCTTTTAGCACCAGGTCCGCGCCGGTTTCGATAGCACGCAGACTGGCTGCAGAGTCCGTGGTGAAAAAAGGGTTACCTGTGCCGGCAGAAAAAATCACGACGTCGCCGTTGCTCAATGCTCGAATCGCCTTACGCCTGTCATAGTGATCGACCACACCCGTCATCGGAATTGCAGACATCGCTTGGGTAGCGATATTGGATCGCTCCAGCGCATCGCGCATGGCCAGTGCATTCATCACGGTGGCCAGCATACCCATGTGATCGCCGGTTACCCTGTCGAGTCCCGCTTGCTGCAGGGCGGCGCCGCGAAAAAGGTTGCCGCCACCAACCACCAACCCGACTTGCACCCCAATACCGACAAGCTGGCCGATCGCCAATGCCATTGAGTCTAGGATACGCGGGTCAATACCAAAACTCTCGTTGCCAGTCAGAGCCTCACCGCTTAGCTTCAACAGTATCCGTTTATACTTTTTATCACCTGCCGATTGAGGCATACATCACCCTCCAAAAGCCCGCAGATATCTTACAGGACATCAAGCCATCTCCCTAGAGGGTATGGGTGATAATTAGGATTCTTTAGGCTCTTTTATAGGCCGGGCCTACCTTTTCATCGGCCGCGCTGAATGTCGCGGGACATAAGAAATCATGGGCGGCTCGACAATACGCTGCCACAATTGCGAAAAGCCACAAAAAACGGGGCCAAAGCCCCGTCAAAACTTACTGCTTTTGCTCGATCAACCATTGAGCTGTGCAGCGACCTCATCGGCAAAATCTACCTTGTCGACCTCAATACCTTCACCCACTTCGAAGCGGACGAAGGCCTCGATTTCAGCACCGGCCCCTGCCACCAGCTTGCCCACTGTCACATCAGGCTCTTTGACGAAAGCCTGTTCGACCAAACTGTTCTCCGCCAGATACTTCTTAACACGACCGCCGACCATCTTCTCGACGATCTCGGGCGGCTTTCCAGAATCTTGCGCCTGCGCGACAAAGATTTCCTTTTCTTTAGCGACAAGCTCTTCAGGCATGTCATCGGGCGAAACGACCTGGGGGTTGGCAGCAGCCACATGCATGGCAACGTCTCTCGCCAGATCCTGGTCGCCGCCTTTGAGTTTGGTCAGCACCGCGATTCGGTTGTTGCTGTGGACATAAGAGCCTACAACCCCAGACTCGGCATCGAGCAGCTCGATGCGGCGCACGCCGATATTTTCACCGATCTTCTGCACCAATGCCTCGCGAGTCGTTTCCAAATCGCCGGACATCAGCGCCTCAATATCGGTCTGCTTGTGGCTAAAAGCAGCGTCTACGACTTGTTCAACAAAACCGAGGAAGTTCTCATCCCTTGCGACAAAGTCTGTCTCGCTATTGACCTCGACCAACACTCCGTAGCTACAATCGTCAGCAATCCGCGTAGCGACGACCCCGTCCGCCGCGGTCCGACCCGCTTTCTTGGCCGCTTTCATGCCGCTGGACTTGCGCAGCTCCTCGATCGCTAATTCAATATCACCACCCACTGCGGCCAGTGCTTTCTTACACTCCAGCAAACCCAGGCCGGTGCGCTCTCGCAATTCTTTTACCAGTACTGCAGACATTGGCGTCTCTCCTCTACTAACAGGCTGGAAACAGCTTCCCTAAATCGAAAACCCCGGCGTTTATACCGGGGATTAAACGTATTCCCAGCCTCGCAGCGACCGGGAAATACGAAGGCTTAATTGACAGACGGTTTTTCCTGCTCTGCAGCAACCTCTGCCTCTGACGCGGCCTCGGCAGCGACCTGCACCTCTGCCGCTGCCTCTTGCGCGGGTTCAGCGACGGGCTCTGCCTGCAAAGCTGCTTCCTCAGCAGGCGTCTCTGCAGCAGGATCTGATGCACCCTCCTCTACAAACTCATCATTCACGGCAGCCGGTTCTCCCGCTTCCAGGCGGCCCTGCACACAGGCGTCAGCAACGGTAGTGACATAGAGTTTGATTGCCCTGATCGCGTCATCGTTGCCGGGAATGATGTAATCAACACCATCGGGATCGCTGTTTGTATCTACAATGCCAATGACAGGGATGCCCAGCTTGTTGGCCTCGCTTATCGCGATCCGCTCATGATCTACATCGACCACAAACAGCGCATCAGGCAAACCACCCATCTCTTTAATGCCACCAATGCTGCGCTCCAGCTTTTCCATATCTCTGGTGCGCATCAAGGCTTCTTTTTTGGTCAGGCTTTCAAATGTGCCGTCGGCTTGCTGCGCCTCCAAATCACGCAGCCTCTTGATCGAGGCTCTGATCGTCTTGTAGTTGGTCAGCATGCCGCCCAGCCAGCGGTGGTTTACGAAGGGCATACTGGCCCGCTCGGCCTGCTCCTTAATTACTTTCCCCGCAGCGCGTTTGGTGCCAACAAACAAAATCTTGTTTTTGTTGGAGGCCAGTTGCTTGACCAACTCCAGTGCACTGTTGAACGCCGGGACGGTATGTTCAAGATTAATAATATGGATCTTGTTGCGAGCTCCAAAGATGTACTGGTCCATTTTAGGATTCCAGTAACGGGTCTGGTGCCCGAAGTGCGCGCCGGCTTGCAGCAGATCACGCATACTCACTTGCGTTTGAGACATTGTCAGTTACCTATATACGGGTTAATCCTCCACATACCCCCGCGACCAAACCCTTTGGCTGTGTTACCGCCTGCAGGCACCCTGGCACAGGTTAAGATATGTGTGTGTCGTTTTAGTCACTTTTGCTGAGCTATCAGTTGATTCGCGAGAATCAGGCAATAGCCCTCGAAAGTGGCGCGCTTTATACCATAAGCACTGCCCGGATTAAAGGATTTCACGGCCCCACGACCCGCGCTGACTGCACAATTACCCGGGAATTGGGTTAGAATACGCCCGCCGCTTGGCTCTCAAGCGTCGCCCAAAAAACTATTTATTTATATCTATCAACAGGTTAAAGATGCCCGCCTCGATCAAAACAGCGGAAGAACTCGAAAAAATGCGCATTGCGGGCCGCCTGACGGCCGAGGTGCTGGAAATGATCGCTCCCCACGTCCAGGTTGGTATAACAACCGGTGAGCTGGACAGGATTTGTCATGACTACATCACTGTCACCCAGAGTGCGATTCCCGCCCCGTTGAACTATCACGGGTTCCCTCGCTCGATCTGCACCTCTATCAACGATGTGGTCTGTCACGGCATCCCCTCAGACGCCAAAAAACTCAAAAACGGGGACATCGTCAATATCGACGTCACCGTTATTAAGGATGGCTTCCACGGGGACTCCAGCATTATGGTACAGGTGGGTGACGTGCCCCCCCACGCGACACGCCTGATAGAGGTGACCCAGGAATGTCTCTACAAAGGCATCAACGAGGTCAAACCGGGCGCAACGCTTGGCGACATCGGTTATGTAATCCAGAAACACGCCGAGAAAAATTATTACTCCGTTGTCAGGGAATACTGTGGTCACGGTATCGGCGAAGTATTTCATGAGGAGCCCCAGGTATTGCACTACGGTCAACGAGACAGCGGCATGGTGCTCAAACCCGGCATGACCTTCACCATCGAACCTATGATCAATGCCGGCAGGCGACAAACCCGCCTGAACAAATCGGATGGATGGACGGTCACAACCAGAGACGGACGGCTTTCCGCACAGTGGGAACACACCCTGGCCGTGACGGAAGAGGGCTGCGAAATTTTGACGCTTCGCTCTGACGAAGCCGGACTGGGCATATGACAGCCGGTCAAACCGGAGAATTACCACAGGACCTGTTTGACCCTGCGCAGCTAAACGCGCAATTAGTCGGCGGAGATGCTATCCACTGCTGCAAGCAGGCCATTTCTACCGCAACCGACTACATGCACAATCAGTTCCGCGCCGGCGCGCAAGCTCACGACCTTATCCGTCTACGTGCGTCTTTTATCGACGCCCTACTTTGCACTCTCTGGGATCGGCAGAGCTGGGGCAATTCACAACTGGCCATGGTAGCAGTCGGCGGCTACGGCCGCGGCGAACTACACCCTCACTCGGATGTGGATTTACTGTTTCTGGTGGGAGATGGTGATGACGATAGCAACGAGGAACTATCCAGCTTCCTCACATTGCTGTGGGACATCGGCCTCGATATCGGGCACAGTGTCCGGAATGTCTCCGAATGTGCAAAGCGAGCAGCAGAAGACATTACAATCCTGACCAACCTGATGGAGGCGCGGGTCCTTAGCGGCGACCCCATTCTGATGGAGCGGGTTCGAGAACTTACCGGACCCGACAAGATCTGGCCCAGCAGCGATTTCTTCCAGGCAAAACTGGAGGAACAACGAGCACGCCACAATAAGTTCGCCGATACTGAGTACAACCTCGAGCCGAACGTGAAAGGCTCCCCTGGGGGGTTGCGCGACCTACAAATAATTGGATGGATCGCGGAGCGCCACTTTGGCGTCACAGCGATCGAAGAAATCAGTGCCGAGGAATTTGTTAGCACCGACGAAATGAAGATTCTGATAACCGGGCGGAATTTTATGTGGCAGGTGCGCTACGCTTTGCACATGATAACCGGGCGCGCTGAAGATCGGCTACTGTTTGAATACCAACGGGAGCTGGCTGACCTGTGGGGATTCAAGGACGATGAAAAACTCGCTGTGGAACAGTTCATGCAAACTTATTATCGCTGGGCACTGGCGCTTGGACAGCTAAATGAAGTTCTGATCCTCAATTTTGACCAAGCTATCTTGCGTGAGCACCAGGCTGACGACATCACGGGACTGGACGAATACTTTCAGATCCGCAACGGCTACATCGAGGCGCGCCATGAGAATCTGTTCGACCAGCATCCCACTGCGCTGCTGAGCGTCTTTCTACAATGCGCCACCCACGAAAATATTATCGGCATCTCTGCGCCAACCATTCGCATGATCAGGGATAGCCGGCACCTGATAGACGATGCTTTCAGGACAGACCCGCGCAACAAGAAGACGTTCCTGGACATACTGGCCGCACCGCACAAGATGACCCGCCAGCTGAGGCGCATGAATCGCTATGGCATCCTTGGCGATTACCTGCCTGAGTTTGGCCGGATTATGGGACAGATGCAGCACGACCTTTTCCACACCTACACGGTGGACGCACACACGCTGGAAGTCATAAAAAACAGCCGCCGCTTTCAGTTCCCGGATCTGGAAGATAAATTCCCGGTATCGAGTCGTGTCGCGCGTCGATTACGCAAGGTTGAGTTACTCTACATTGCCGGTCTGTATCACGATATTGGAAAAGGCAGAGGTGGAGACCACTCGGAGCTTGGCGCGATCGATGCAGCAAAATTCTGCGAGGATCACGGCCTTGACGCCCGAGATACAGAGCTGGTGGTCTGGCTGGTCAAAAATCATCTTTTGATGTCAGCAGTCTCCCAGCGCAAGGATATCTCCGACCCAGAGGTCATACAGCAATTTGCCCAGCACGTTGGGGATGAGGAGCACCTTGATTATCTTTATACCCTGACCGTCGCTGACATCAATGGAACCAACCCCACCCTTTGGAACGCGTGGCGCGGCAGCCTGCTGCGACAGCTTTACACAGAAACTCGCAGAGCATTGCGGCGAGGGCTGGATAATCCGGTGGACAAGCAGGCCATCATAATGCGGGCACGCAGCGCAGCCGCAGACATTCTGGACGGTCGGGGCTTTACCCCTGATGAGCTGGATGACATGTGGAGCGAGCGCACCGAAGAGTACTTCCTGCGCGAGCGAAGCGAAGATATCGCCTGGCACAGCGAGGCTATCGCAGACCATCATCATCGCGACGTACCGCTGGTTCTGATACGCAACCTGGCTGAATCAAGCATTGCCAATACGACGCAAATTTTTATCCATGCCCGCAGTCACCCCCAACTTTTTTCAAAAATTTGCGCCGCGCTCGAACAGCTGGACCTGAGCATCTACGATGCAAGGATTTACAGCTCCAGCGACGGCATGTGCCTTGACACTTTTTTCATTCTCGACTCCGCAGGGCAGCCGATATCGGAAGACGGAGGGAGACTGGCGTATATCAGGCAATACCTGAGCGACGAACTGGAAAACAAGAGCGATCAGCCAGCTACATCCGCTCGGCTGACCCCACGGAAGATGAAGTCTTTTTCCGTGCCAACTGAGACTCGCATGAGCATCGACAAGATTAAGAACCAGTCTGTTCTGGAAGTATTGACGCCAGACCGACCTGGACTACTTGCCAGGCTTGGGAAGATATTCGTCTCACTCAATATCGAGGTTCAGGCAGCCAAGATTCAGACTCTTGGCGAGCGCGTCGAGGACGTATTTTTTATTACCGACACGAATCAGCAGGCCATTACCGATCCGGCGGTTTGCGAAAACCTGCAAAGCAAGATTCGCGAAGAACTTGACGAGCTAGCCGCTGCCTGAACGCCCATGAAGCCTGATCTAAAAAAACTCGAACCCTACCCCTTCGCCAAGCTGAAAGGCTTGTTCGACGATGTGACCCCGGCGCCTGATAAGACGCCAATCGCTCTGTCGATAGGCGAACCGCAACACGAATCGCCAGCATTCGTCCTGCAAGTTATTGAGGATAATCTGTCGCGCATGGCAAAATATCCCACCACCGCAGGGATGCCGGAACTACGCCGCGCTATCGCCGCTTGGTTGGACAACAGGTTCAAGCTTGACCATGTCGATCCCGAGCAGCAGGTGCTGCCGGTCAATGGAACACGCGAAGCGCTTTTTTCCCTCGCCCAGACCGTCATCGACCCCGTACCGGGTGCGCAAGTCATGTGCCCTAACCCTTTTTATCAAATCTATGAGGGCGCAACTCTACTGGCGGGCGCTACCCCCTATTTCATCAACTGCTCGCCTAACACTGGTCTTCTGCCTGATTTTGACAGTGTCCCAAAAGAGAATTGGCAGCGCTGCCAGCTGCTTTACCTGTGCTCACCGGGGAACCCCACCGGCGCTGTCATGTCACTTGCCCAGTTGAAGACAATTATCGAGCTGTCCCATGAGCACGACTTCGTTATTGCCAGCGATGAGTGCTATTCAGAGATCTATCCGGACGATAGCGCGCCACCCACGGGCTTACTGCAAGCCTGCTCACAAATGGGTGACCAGGACTTTCGCAACTGCATTTCGTTCCACAGCCTGTCAAAAAGATCCAACCTGCCGGGCTTGCGCTCCGGTTTTGTCGCCGGAGATGCAGACATTCTAAAACCCTTCCTGCAGTACCGAACCTACCATGGCTGCGCCATGCCACTACACCACCAGCTCGCCAGTATCGCGGCCTGGAGTGACGAGGATCACGTCAGAATTAACCGTCAGCGATACCGTGAAAAATTCGGTCATGTGCTCAAAGCCCTACATGGACACCTGCCTGTAACTCAGCCAGATGCAGGGTTTTACCTTTGGCCACAAACTCCCGTGAGTGATACGGAATTTGCACGCGGACTCTACAGGGAGGAACACCTTACCGTGTTACCGGGGCGATTCCTCGGCAGGGAGGCTCACGGCCTTAATCCGGGAGAGAACCGCGTCAGAATGGCACTGGTCGCCAATCTGGATGACTGTATCGAGGCGGCACACCGAATCACACGCTACCTGAACAGGCTCTAGGAATGCTTAAAGCCGAGCGCACCGATTACATTCTGCACCGCTTACAGGCGTTGTATCCGGAGACTCCTGTTCCGCTTGATCACAAAGACCCGTACACCTTACTGGTAGCCGTTTTACTCAGCGCACAGTGTACGGACGAACGGGTAAACAAGGTGACGCCGGCACTGTTCAAGCGTGCAGACAACCCAGCAGAGATGTCCCGGCTGAGCGTGAAAGAGATCAGGGCACTGATCAAATCCTGTGGGCTTTCGCCGCAAAAAGCGAAAGCAATACAGCGCCTCAGTGAAATCCTTATGGAAGAACACGGGGGCGAGGTGCCCTGTGACATTGATGCACTGGAGCGCCTCCCGGGCGTGGGTCACAAAACGGCCAGCGTGGTCATGTCACAGGCCTTCGGCGTGCCCGCCTTTCCCGTTGACACGCATATTCACCGCCTGGCCCAGCGCTGGGGCCTGACCAGTGGAAGGAATGTCAGCCAGACCGAAAAAGATCTAAAACGCTTATTCCCGAAGGACAACTGGAACCGACTGCACTTACAGATTATTTTCTACGGACGCGAATTCTGCACGGCACGCGGTTGCGACGGACGAATCTGCGAAATATGCCGCACGTGCTACCCAAACCGTAAGTCACCGAAGAAGACCAAGAAGGCCTAGTCAAAATCTTAACAGTGGCTATTTTGCGTCCATCGCAGCGTCCACTCATACTCTCAGCTACTTTTTAGTACAGGGAGTATTTGCTATTCTAGGCACCTTCCTGCTACGTAGTATTTTCTTTATGATTGCTGTGTTCATCCTGTACGGTATCAAGAACTGCGACACTGTCAAAAAGGCGCGCAAGTGGCTGGACGCGCACGGTATAGCGTATCGATATCACGATTTTCGCGATGACGGCCTTGAAAAAAGCGCGCTGCAAGCGTGGATCAAGGAATTGGG
>JAAENL010000326.1 GCA_024224435.1 Halieaceae bacterium | reverse complement strand
ACTGCATCGAAACATGCATTACCCGATCGTTCACTGGCTTCGTCAAAAGCCTCTGATTCGCCACGTTCTGTGGACAAGGATAAGGCGCTCGTGGGAGAAAATTGCACCACTCGTCTTTGCAAATGCACGCGAGCACGACTCCTCGAACGGTGAATGTGCCAGTACAAAGCGGTGAATGTGCCAGTGCAGAGCGCTAAATGGCATGCCTGAAACTGATCTGCACTCAGAATCTACATACTTACTGCCTCCAGGCCCCGCTGGCTGCAGACGCCCCACGCAACATTTCTGCAGGAGCAAAGTGGATCGGACACCGATCTAGAATTCCGCGGGCCTTAGGGTTGGCAACCCACGCCCGGCGTTGGATGACTCCGCTAACGTGAAACCAATCACGGATAATGCGAAGTGATATTAGTGATATTGAGGAACACGAGTTTGCATCTCACAGGCTACAACTGGGTCCCAAGATGGAACCTGTCGGACATCGCTTGGGCACACAACTCTGTGACTTGGGCAATTAACCTGCGACTTAGGCAAGCCTTAGCTCGGACACTCATACTCCCGAGCACTGCCGT
>JAAENL010000325.1 GCA_024224435.1 Halieaceae bacterium | reverse complement strand
TTGATATACCGAATACGGTGACACGAAGTTCAGGATACGCGCCTACCGTGGTGGGCCGTGTGACCGCCTTGCATGCGAGCTACTATGCCAACAACTACGGGTTTGGTGCAGTCTTTGAGAGCAAAGTAGCAACCGAAATGTCAGAATTCTTGTCCCGGATCGACCATCCTGACAATGAAATCTGGTCTGCTTCACTTGCGGGTCAAATTGTGGGCTCGGTCTCAATTGATGGGCAGGATTTAGGAACAGGAAAAGCGCATCTCAGATGGTTTATCGTTGATGAATGTGCCCGTGGACATGGTGTTGGAAAGCGCCTGATGTCCGCTGCAATGCAATTCGTTAATGAAAGGCAATTCAAAGAAACCCATCTTTGGACGTTCAAGGGTCTTGAAGCGGCACGAAGCCTCTATGAGCGTGAAGGTTTCTCCTTGATCAAGGAAAGCACTGGAAAACAGTGGGGAACGGAAGTGCTGGAACAAAAATTCATTCGCCCCCCGTTGGTTAGCAGAAAAGCGGGCATCTAACGAAGTTCCGGAAAGATGCAGGTTTCTCGAAGATGCAGGTTTCTCGGACGCCTCGCGCGACTTTTGATTTGGCGCGCAGCGTTGCCTGGCGTCGGAGAAGCGCTCAAGCAGGAAATCGCATGGGGTTGGTCGCTGACCTTGCAACTTGCCCTTATGGGGATTTGCGGGCTGGCGCGGTGTTAAGGTTTGATTTGGTAGCGCAAATGTCACCGATTTGGTGTGGCGATATGATGTTTGCGTCAGGTGATTGCGCGCGATTTTCGGTATTTTGTCCCAAGCGAGCCGACGTTTGTGAGTTTCGATTGTCTTTTGGCGCAGAGCGATAGTGTCCCGCGATACATGCCTTGGGATTGTCGGCGAGATTTACCATCTCTGACGGGAATATGTGAGCCTGTCTCATGCGGTCGCCATTTGCGTTTTTGGCGGTGCTCTGGGTTGCCTTTGTGGCGCGAAAGTCTCAAAGATGATCAGTTGCCCGCCGCAACACGGACAGGGTAATTCAAGTGTGCGGGGGTGGTCATCGGTGCTCCCGTCGGGAACGTCATCGCTATGATCGGTGCCTGGAATTTTAGCCCTGAGCAAATCCCTGATCCTGGCGATATTGTCTGCACGGTTGCCATTTCCCAAGAAGCCATAGTGGCGGATACGGTGTTGACCTTTTGGCAGCACATGGATCAGGAACAGACGGATGAACTCAGCCGTTTTCAACGCCATGGTGGTGTGCCGTGCGGGACCATCGAGGCGGTAATCTTAGAAGCGGAAGGTGACACCGCGCTCATCTAGACGGATTAGGCGGCTATTGGAAATCGCGAGCCTATGGGTGTAGCCTGACAGATACGCCAGTACGGCTTTTGGCCCGGCGAAGGGTTCTTTGGCATAGACGACCCAGTCGATTTTGCGAAGCGGCTTGAGGAAGGCATTGAAAGCGGTCTTGCCGACGAGGTTCGCATGATCACCGAAGAACTGCAGTTTCCCGGCGTTATGCAGCTTGACCAGCCCTTCCAGAAAGAGACGCCGGTACAATCTGGACAGAACACGCACAGACAGGAAGAAATTCTTGCGGCAGGCGATCCACTTTGCTCCATCCGCCGAAAGCCCCCCTCCCATTGCCCGGCAGACAAGCGAAACGCCGCCGAGAGGGGGGACAATCATATGCACATGCGGGTGGTGTGTCATGGCGGAACCCCAGGTATGAAGCACCGAAGTGATACCAACCCGGGCACCAAGGTGTTTGGGGTCTGATGCGATCTTGACCACAGTGTCAGCACTTGCCCGCATCAGCAGATTGTAGATCACGCGTTTGTTCTGATATGCGATATCAGCAATTGGCTTTGGCAGGGTGAAAAAGAGATGGAAATAGCCCACTGCCAACAACTCGGCCTCGCGTGCGGTCAGCCATGCCTTCGCTGCACCGGACTGACATTTGGGGCAATGGCGATTGCGGCACGAGCTGTAGGCGATGTGCTCATGAGCGCAGTCTTCACACCGCGCGACATGTCCCCCGAGCGCCGCAGTGCGGCAATGCTCAATTGCCGACATCACTTTCAACTGGTCTAGCAGGCTGTCG
>JAAENL010000324.1 GCA_024224435.1 Halieaceae bacterium | reverse complement strand
GGTTATGTCGTCCGGCTTATCATTGGCTTTTACAACAACAAGCAGGTTGTCCTGATGCCATTGGCGGCACCTTCTAGGTAGATTGCCCTGCAGCGCAGGACATCAAGCTATTTGTCTTGATATTACCGGGCATAATTGCTGTTGGACGCCCTCGTCCAACCCGGCAACAATTGCAGCACTCCCCCTATTGTTAATTCTGGTTTCGCAGCAACCAGATCAAAGACTAGGTGAAATTACTTTCCCTGTAAACTAATATGTATAATGCAATTTCGAAACGTTGGTTGAAGATTGTATAATTATTGGCACTGGTTGCATGCGTGCCTATCCGGTTAACGCAGACACCCACTACATGTAGGGTGTTCCCAAGCGCCGGAATAAAGCTCGTTGTAAGTTGGTGCTTCAACCCCGCTCGCAATGCCGAGCAGCGAGCGGAAGGCGTTGAACGGGTAGAACCGCCTGTTGAAGCGGAACGTAAACTCATTGAGATAGGCTTGTAGATGCTTTGCGCTCACGCCGTGATGGATGCCATTGAGCCAGGTCTTCAGGTTTGAGAAAACGAGGTGGATCATCGGCATGAACTGCTCGGCGACTTCGGGGTCGCCGCATTCTGCAATTGCGTGATGATCATAGCCCCGCTTGCGCAAACTGGCATAGCCACTCCAATCGTCGGTGACGATCAGCGAGCCCGGCATGACGGCGGTTTCGACAAAGCCACACAACGAGTCAGCACTGCGATCAACAGCGATGGCCAGTCGCACTCGACCGGCATAGCGGCCATCCTTGCGCTTATCCTGCGCGGTGCCCGGTTTTCGTCGACGGACTTCGACAGCGGCCGCTACCAGCGTTTTATGGTGGATGCCCCGGCCTTCGCCGCGCGTCCTTCCACCAACCCACGTTTCATCGATCTCGACATGCTCTTTCGGACGACCGCCGATCCGGTCCTGATCGGGCCGCACCATGCCAGCGCGCAGCTTGTGCAGGATGCCGAAAGCGGTTTCGTATCGCGTCAGCCCAAGCTGTCGCTGAAACTGCACCGCAGACATTCCCTGTGTCTGGCTGGCGACGAGGTAGGCGGCCCAGAACCAGACGCTGAGCGGCATGTGGCTGCGCTCCATGACAGTGCCGACCAATAGGCCGGTTTGGCGGCGGCACGCGCGGCACTCCAGAACACCCGGTCGGGTGATAATGCGGAAGGGATTGCCGATCGCGCCGCAACGCTGGCAGACAAAGCCATCAGGCCAGCGGGCGTATTCAAGATAGGCAGCGCACGCCGCATCATCGGGAAATTGGCGCTGGAATTCAGGCAGCGATCGGGGGAAAATCAGATCGCCGCGCTGGTGGATGTCCATGGTGGTCATGATGAGCAGATACTAAATATAGCGGGTGTCTGCGTCAACCGGATAGGCACGGAACAAATTAAGTTGAAGGTAGATCTCAATTTAGTGTTACTTCTATCAGTGGGACTGACCGAGATGGACCACTAATACGAGTCCGGTATGCTACGTAGCATTCAAATCACGACATGATAGCAATGTCTCATAAGGGCTTATTCCGTTGAAAAAGTCGCCTTATTGAGGGCATTT
>JAAENL010000323.1 GCA_024224435.1 Halieaceae bacterium | reverse complement strand
CTGCAGGGGCCAAGCCACCTGTTTGAGCCACTGTAGCAGCGACTTATCGTCACCGAGGCCGCGCATAAAGGTCTGCGAGAGGTGTGTGTGGGCGTTGATCAGGCCGGGTACGACTGCCATGTGTGTGGCGTTGATGATTCGATCTGCGCACGCTCGTATCTCGACCGGCGGAGCCCCTGCACCAACCGCCGTGATTCGATCTCCGTTCACCTGGATCCACCCCGGCCAGTGGATGTCGCCCGCCGCGTTCATGGTAAGTATAGTGCCGTTCTCAATGAGCAGTATTGTCATGGAAATGGTCTCATGTCATTGTGAGGGACGACCTTAGGTCGGACGACCAGTGGTCGTTAATCGAAGCAATTCCCAAACTCAATTTGGGAGAGGATATTCTCATGGCTCAATCCGCCCGCAACAGAGTGGCAAATGGCCGCTCAATCAACTGCTTCACCCGCTGCAAGTAGCGAGCAGCCGGCCCTCCATCCACAATACGATGGTCAAAGCTCAAGCTTAACGTCATCCTCTCACGTAACGCCACGGCGCCACCGGCATCGACCGGCGTAGAGACAATGCGCCCAACGCCAAGAATGGCCGATTGCGGCTGGTTGATGATGGGCGTGAAACCGTCGATATCGAACATCCCCAGATTGGTGATGGTGAAAGTGCCGTCGCTGAAGTCATCAGGCAAACTTGCGCCCGATAATGCTCTTTGGATCAAAACGTCAGCTGAGTTCTGGATGTCGATCAGGCTTAAACGGTCGGCATCTCGTATGACCGGCACGACCAGGCCTCGTTCGGTGTCGATAGCCAAGGCGATGTTCACCGTTCCGTAGATAAGGATCTCCTCCTCGACCAGGCAGGCGTTGAGCATTGGGTGCTCGCGTAAAGCCCTCGCTACCAGGGCGACCAGAAAAGCGTTGTACGAGATCTTGGCGCTGCCATCATCTAGCTCTGCATTGATCTGTTGCCGTGCCGCTACCAGGGCTGTGGCATCGGCATCGGTGTGCAGGGTGACATGCGGGGCCGTAAAAGCACTCTCACTCATGCGTTTGGCGATCACAGCCCTCACGCCGGTAAGTGGTAGCCGCCTTTCGTTGGTCGGTGGCTGTACCCTCGCCACAGTGGATGCGGGCGACACCAACCCCATGCGAATGGCGGCAATGACGTCATCCCGCGTGATCCGCCCCGCGGTACCGGTCCCCGAGACCTGTTGCAAATCCAGGCCCACATCCTCAGCCAAGCGCCGGGCGACCGGTGTCATTTCGACCGCCGTCGCAATACCTGTCTCTGATATCTGCTGCTTGGCAAACTGTTCGACATCGGCCATATGAATACGCCCGTTCGGGCCCCGACCAGAGACATCTCGCAAAGTCACATCCAGCTCTCGGGCAAGACGTTTGGCCGCAGGTGTGGCGACGACGTCAGCGGGCCGAGCGGAATCAGCAGCCGTCCGGGACGCGCCGACAGTTGGGGCGCCGACAACGGTAGGGATATCGACATCATCTGAGATCTGAGGTACTGCAGTCGGCGTTACTTCAGGTGTACCTTCGATGATCAAGCTTGCCACCGGCGTACCACACGCCACCGTCGTTCCCGGCGATACCAACAAGGCGCCCACCACACCACCGGCAGGCGATTCAAACTCCATCGTCGCCTTTTCGCTCTCGAACAGAAAGAGGATCTCACCATGCCGGATAATACCACCTTCCTCTTTCAACCATTCGGTCAAAGTGCCTTCGGTCATAGTTAAGCCCAACTTGGGCATGACGATGTCCATGGGATTCTCCTAACATGTTGCCTATTGCGTAACTCCATGCGCGTCTCACGCACCACGCAACACGCAGCACGATCTACATGTACTTACTCAAATCGATCATCGGATAACTAACACGCTCGCCGTATTCGCGGCGTTCGCGTTTATAGGTGGCATCGACGCCCAGCTTCGGGCCCACACCTCGTTCATGGGCCACCGGATCCATCTCATGGCCCTGAGCATCGGGAACGATAAAAACATCCTGTGTCCAATCCACCCGGTTGGTAAGCGCCCATTGTATCTCGGCCGGATCGTACATATCGATGTCTTGATCCACCACCACCACGTTGCGGATGTTGATGTGTGCGGTCATCGCCGCCATCGCCAGATTCTTGGGCTGGCCGGGATTGTCCCGCTCGATCTGGATGATGGCCAAAAAACCGTTGGCGTAAGGGGGGATATGGACATTGGCGTCAGGGGCAAGATGTCGTACAAAGCGGCGCAATAAGGGCTCACGTGGCAGGACATTGCCGATATAGATGTGTTCGTACCAGCCGGGGATGATGGTTTGGAATATGGGATCATCTCGCCAGCAGATGGCCGTGACCTCGAAGGTGGGACTTGGCCACAACTCGCCATGGTAGCCATGGAATTCGGCAAGAGGGCCTTCGGGCATGCGTTTGGCGGGATGGACCAGTCCCTCCAGGACGACCTCCGCTCCTGTGGGAATATCGACGTCGACGGTGATCCCAGACGTTACCCTCACCCCAGCCCCTCGTATCGCCCCGGCGATGGTCAACTCATCCTCCTCGGTTTTAACGCCGGCAGCGATCATAATGGCCGGATCCAGGCCGAAAGCGATGGCAATGGCAAAGGGCTCCTCCGGATCAGGGCGGCTGGCCATGAATTGGCCCACATGCCGCCACTCGTTGACATTGAACCCGAACAAGCGTGGACCCATGCGCAGCATGCGATTGTAAGAAAGATTGCCCCGGCCCGAGACCGGGTCTTTGCTGAAGATCACACCGCCTGTGACAAACGCACCCCCGTCGCCCCGAGAATGGATGGGCAGGGGCAGCATGGTGGCGTCCGCTTCTTTGCCGCTGGCGACATTGGCCTGCCAGGGAGCACTCTCTGCGCGTTCAGGGGGCACGCCATTGACCGGATCGAGCACCCGCTCCATGACAGGGATGATGGCATCTTCCGAACAGCCCAGCGCCAGGGCGGCGGTTTTCTGGTCGGTGACGGCATTGGCGAAGATCGGCCAGGCTGAGCCTTCGACGTTGGTGAAGAGGGGCGCCGGGCCGCCCGTGCGCGCCAGCATGGCAGCGACGTCGGCCAACTCGTGCTCAAGGCTCAGCGGTTTTTCGATTCGGGCTAAACGGCCGTTGGCTTCGAGTACGTCGAGATAGTTGCGTAGGTTATGGATTTGGGTCATCTTATGAATCTCGAGACATAACTGTCGTGTTCAGGTTGGTAATTGTCTGGATTGACAATCGTCCTATATCTGGCTATAGTATGGTCAGAATGAGATTGAAACAAGTTAGTCTAGCAATAATGAAAGATCAGTTTTCCAAATACTTGAGGATGACTTTCGAAACCGAGGGCGACTGGCTTGACTATCGGCTGGAGAATGATCCGAGATTTCTACAGCGAATCGCAGCAGCACGGCAAAGCCTGCTAACGGGCAGTGGTGTGTCAATAGAGGAATTGCCCGTAGAAGAGTGAGGCGCCAAGGCTAACGCCGTGCAATAAATCGCCCTCTTCCTGGCTCGCCCTGGAACTCTCCATCCCGGACGATAACTTCGCCCCGGCTGATGGTCACCTCCGGCCAGCCTTGCAGTTCGATGCCATCGTAGGGGGTCCAATCGCACTGCTCGTGCAGGAAATCGGTGGAGAGTGTCACCTGCCGCTCGGGATCGAACACCACCAGGTCGGCGTCCAGACCGATGGCGATATCCCCTTTGCTGCTCAATCCGGCCAGTCGTGCCGGAGCCGAACAGCAGAGATCGACCCAACGATTGAGTGAGTAGTAGCCGCGATCGACACCCTGGTAGGCGCCCGCCAGCCGCATTTCGATGGAGGGTACACCGCCGGGGATCTTGCTGAAATCTTCCAAACCACGTGCTTTGTCACGCAATACGAAGGGGCAATGGTCGGTTGTGATGAGTTGCAGGTCGCCCTGGCCCAGTGCCCGCCACAGCGCATCCTGATCCGCTTGAGGCCGCAGAGGAGGGGAACAAATGGGTAACGTGCCTTGCAAACCTGGCGCATCATAAGCCTTTTGGGTAAGGAACAGATATTGAGGGCAGGTTTCGCCGGTGATTGGTAGGCCAAGGGCGCGAGCACTGCGGATACGCTCGACCACAGCAGCGCAAGAGACGTGGAAAATGTGCAGGGGGGCGTCCACATAGCTGGCGATATCGATGGCCCTTCCTGCGGCCTCAGCCTCCAGTGGCGCGGGACGGCTGCGAGGATGCCAATGGGGCGCTGTGCGACCTGCCTCAAGATTTCGCTGGATCAGGGTGAGAATCACATCCCAGTTTTCGCAATGGATCACTGGCTGTCCACCCACCTGTTTGATGGCGGCGAGCGCTGACAGGAGTTGGCCGTCATCCAGGCGGAAGCCGTAAGCCATGTAGAGTTTGAAACTACCGCAGCCTGCATCGTAGGCAGCTTGCACCTGATCGAGCTTATCCTTCTCGTCCGGACCCAGGGTCATGTGTAGGCCGTAATCGATCACGACCTGTGGATTGGCCTCTGCCCGCCGTGCTGCCAAACCCTCCAACAGCGATTGCTGCGGTTCGGGCTCCACGAAATCGATTAGGGTGGTGGTGCCGCCGAAGGCTGCCGCTCGCGTGCCGGTGAAAAAATCATCTGAGGAAACCACGCCATCTCCCAGAGACATTTGCATGTGCACATGGATGTCGACGCCGCCGGGGATGACATATTTACCCACGGCATTGATCTCCCTCTCACCATGCAATTCATCAGCAACGGCGGCGATTTTCCCGTCGTGCACGCCTACATCCGCCTGATAGGTGGCTGAGGAGGTGACGACGGTTCCGTTTCGGACTACAAGTTCAAAAGTCATAGCTGATCCTCCCACAAAATGATAACCTGATCAAGCCCGTGCACGACGTGGTCTGGTGTGATACCTGTTTCAGCGATCTGGGCTTCAGTGGAAACGCCGGTTGTAACCAATATCGTGGTCAATCCCAGACATTGGCCGCCGAGGATATCCGTTTCCAGGCGGTCGCCGAGGATGGCGGTGTGTTCGGGAGTGGCTTGCATGCGCTGTAAGGCCAGGTCCAGCAGGGGTCGCTCGGGTTTACCGATTAGGGTCGGGGCGATGCCGGTGGCAGCTTGTAAGGCGGCTAGGGTCGTCCCGGCTTCGGGAGCAAATCCTTGCTCAGTTGGCACTAATAAATCGGGGTTGGTGCCGATGAAGATTGCGCCTTGCAGCAAATGGTGGATTGCATGATGCAATTTGCTATAGGTCAGTTGTCGATCCCCACCCACTACCACTGCCTCGACCTGTTCTCTAATTCCCTCCACCAGTCTGAATCCGGCCTCTGTCAGCGCCGTTCTCAGGCCAGTCTCTCCAATGACGTACAGCGCCGCCCCTGGCTGGAACCGGTCATGCAGATAATCGGCAGTGGCAATGGCGGCGGTGATCACCTGCGCCGGATCGATCTCGATCTCAAATGGGTGTGTCCTTTTTGAGTTAGAGCGTGCTCAGGCGACCTGCTGATTTGTGCTGGAGATAGGCTGTAGGCGCTTGTGCTTGGCGGCCTGGAAAGAGATTATATTGTCGGAGGGTTGTGAGGCAGGATCGAGAGCG
>JAAENL010000322.1 GCA_024224435.1 Halieaceae bacterium | reverse complement strand
GTCTGTTGGCCAGATTTTAGACACCATACGCAAGTGCAACCTCGAAAAAGAGACGCTTGTCATCTTTACCAGCGACAACGGCCCCTGGCTCAGTTACGGCAACCATGCCGGGTCAGCCAAACCACTCCGCGAGGGTAAAGCCACGATGTTCGACGGAGGCTGCCGGGTGCCGACCGTGATGTGGTGGCCTGGCACAATTCCGGCCGACACCAGTTGCGACAAACCGGCGATGACCATCGACCTGCTGCCAACGATCGCGCATCTGATCGGGGCGAAGCTACCCAAGAAAAAAATCGACGGTCGTGATATCCACCCGCTGCTAACCAGCAAACCGGAAGATGCCTTTGACGAACAAACATATGCCCTTTACTTTCTCGATGAACTGCAGGCAGTCCGCCGGGGCAAATGGAAACTGCATTTCCCCCACCGCTACCGCACGCTTGCTGGCCGTGAACCGGGGCGAGATGGAATGCCCGTCAAATACGAATTTGGTGACGTTGGACTCGAACTTTTCGATCTGAGTACCGATCCGGGGGAAACGAAAAACGTTGCGGCGCAGCACCCCGAGATTGTAAAACAACTGCAGGCCGACGGTCAAAGGTTTCGAGAAGAACTCGGAGATGCGCTGACGAAGACCGAAGGCAAGGAACTACGACCCGCCGGACAACTCTAGGGGTCGCCCTAGAGGTCAAAAAGTGTTCCCACACCCGCAGTCACGGCCATGGCCGCGCCGCCCCAAAGCGTTAAACGTACGCAGCCTCGAACGATAGATGCCCCACCAGCGTAGGCAGCGATTCCACCTAAAATCGCAAGAAAAAACAAAGACGTGAGTGCGACAAAGAGTACCAGATGGGCCTGGGGCGCAAGGGCGATCGTCGCAAGCGGCAGGATTGCTCCAAGGGCAAAGGCAACTGCGGAGGTGATTGCTGCCAGCAGCGGCCGGGCGACCACGATCTCAGAAATCCCCAATTCATCTCGGGCATGTGCACCGAGCGCATCGTGTGCATGAAGTTGGCCTGCCACCTCTTGGGCAAGTTTCTGATCGAGGCCACGCTGCATGTAAATTACCGCCAGTTCCGCAAGTTCCTGCTCGCGGTCCACCTCTAGTTGACGTCGCTCAATTTCCAGGTCCGCTGCTTCGGTGTCAGCCTGACTGCTGGCCGCCACATATTGTCCAGCCGCGAGGGACATCGCGCCTGCCACGAGTCCCGCAATTCCAGCGATCAGCACAGCATGTCGATCAATATTCGCAGCGGCAACCCCGACAACTAAACTTGCAATTGAAAGAATTCCATCGTTCGCACCAAGAACCGCTGCCCGCAACCAGGTGATGCGATTCGATCGATGCGCTTGCTCAAAGATATCTTTTGAAGATTTGCTTACCACAATCTATGCAACCCACTCGCAATAAAATTTGGAAGCGCTCAAAAACAAGAGCGTAGGCAATTATAACCCGCCACAGACCCTTGGTCCGACCCGAACGATCGCAAGGCGCAATAAAAAAACCCGCATGCGGACTGGCTATGCCCGCAGCGGGTTTCTCTAATTCAATTTGGGAGGTGCTGACGCGATTGCTCGCTCCAGCGTTCCTTGAAAAGCCTGTGAGATCTGTCTTCACAATTTCTTGCTACACGATGTCGCCATCGTATAGCGGAAATCCTTAGAAAGGAGGTGATCCAGCCGCAGGTTCCCCTACGGCTACCTTGTTACGACTTAGTCCCAATCGCAGAGTTCATCTTAGGCGCCTGCCTCCTTACGGTTAGCTTGGCGACTTCGGATGCCCCCCACTTTCGTGGCTTGACGGGCGGTGTGTACAAGGCTCAGGAACATATTCACCGTGGTATGCTGACCCACGATTACTAGCGATTCCGGCTTCATGCAGGCGAGTTGCAGCCTGCAATCCGAACTGAGCGCCACTTTTTGGGATTTGCTTGCTCTCGCGAGGTCGCTTCCCTTTGTATGACGCATTGTAGGACGTGTGCAGCCCTGGTCATAAAGGCCATGAGGACTTGACGTCATCCCCGCCTTCCTCCGGTTTAACACCGGCAGTCCCGCTAGAGTCCCCGCCATAACGCGCTGGCAACTAACGGTAAGGGTTTCGCTCGTTAAAGGACTTAACCCGACATCTCACGACACGAGCTGACGACAGCCATGCAGCACCTGTGCAAGAGCTCCCCGAAGGGCACTCTCTATTTTCATAGGGATTCTCAAGCATGTCAAATCTAGGATAAGGTTCTTCGCGTAGCCTCGAATTAAGCCACATCCTCCACCGCTTGTGTGAGCCCCCGTCAATTCCTTTGAGTTTCAGCCTTGCGACCATACTCCCCAGGCGGAACACTTAACGCTTTCGCTACGGCCGAGAGGATGT
>JAAENL010000321.1 GCA_024224435.1 Halieaceae bacterium | reverse complement strand
GGCCTGCGGGCGGTTGTGTTACGTGGCGTCGACCTTCGCTCAAAAAGGATGCCATGCCATTGATATGTATGGACTTTGTGTCGTTGACCTCGGCGCGACGGGCCACTATAGTAGGGTATTGATAATAACTATCCAAGTATATTCACATGTCCAGCAGCCAACTCAAAGAACTTGAAAACAAGCTCGACGAACTTATCGCTCTCTGCAGGGAACTCAATTTAGAAAACGGCGCGTTAAAAGCCGAAGTTGCTGGCTGGCGCGACGAGCGCAAGGACTTGATGGACAAAAATGAATTGGCGCGCAGCAAGGTCGAAGCCATGATTGACCGTTTGCGCTCGATGGAGTGACCCGCGTGAGCAATAAGAACAACACGGTAACTGTAAAAATCCTTGAGAAAGACTACCAGGTCGCCTGCCCTGAAGAGCAGGAAGCGCAGCTCATCATGTCTGCCAAGTATCTGGACAAACAAATGCGTGGCATCCGCGACAGCGGAAAGGTCATTGGCCTTGAACGCATCGCCGTTATGGCTGCGTTGAATATAGGCTACGAGTTACTGTCAGCTACTGACGGCAACAACAGCACACAACCGGGCACCGAGTCGGTGAAGCGAATCAACCATAAGCTGGACGAGGCGCTACACGACTTGCGCCAGCTGGAAATTGGTTAGTTCGCCGCGCCTCTGCGCAAGAAGTGCAAGCGGCCTGCCAAACGAAACAATACACATTGTCAACTCTCATCCAGCAGCAATAATCAAATGCAGGCGCGTCTTTTAAGCTATAATGACGCGGGGCCCTGGCCTATTTGCCAGACTTACAGTCCTCGAGCCGATATTATGACCCCGGGGGTTTCTCGTTTCTGTTGGTGTGCATGTCCGGCGCAGTCCGGAAAGCCTAATACAGTTCAGGAACCACCACCTTGAACCGTCGGGTTCAAGGGCAGTTCTGTCAGCGGTACGCCGGGAACCCCATCTCTTGCCTATGCCAGATATAGAGCAACGCAAAGTCGAGTTACGCCGCATACTGCGCCAGCGGCGCGCGACCCTCACAAAGCAGCAACAGCTGAGCGCTGCAGCAAAACTCTGTCATGCCATTAGGAAACTGACCGCCTGGAGCGCCGCGACTCGCATCGCTCTTTATGTCGCCAGTGATGGCGAGATAGACACCGCATTTCTCGCACAGCAAGCAAGGGCGTCCGGCAAGGATGTTTTTCTACCCGTCGTCGGTCCTGAAAAGTCACTGACGTTTGCGCTTTGGCAACCGCAGGATAACTTACAGGACAATCAATATAACATCCCGGAGCCAACGCCTGGCGCCCGTCGATGCGAACTGGCGCAACTGGATATACTGTTTCTGCCTCTGGTTGGCTGGGACGGGAATGGACGTCGACTGGGCATGGGCGGCGGGTTTTATGATCGGGCACTAGCGACTGCGGCACGCCCCATACTGGTAGGGTTAGCCCACGAATGCCAGCGACTGGAGCGGGTCCCGGTAACTGATCGGGATGTCTCGATGGATTTTGTCGCGACCGATACTGCCCTGCATCACTGCAAGGAAAACACAGTCTAGAAAACATTCCTATTCGGGAATAATAACACCCGCTTGCAATGCCGATGCCGGATCTGCAACCGAATGGTTAGCAGCCAGAGGCAGCAACAGAGTCAGAACGACTCCAAGAGCAAAAGCGACGGTCAAAACCAACACTAGATCAGGTTTTCGCTTCACTGTTTTGTTCCATCTTTTTATTGAAAGAACATCGTCGCTACACGATGTACCTTTCTGCCCACGCCCAATATCAATCTTTTATTGATTGTTTTTTACTACCCTTTTAAAAGCATATCCTAGCGATGTTTAAAAGAAAACCCCCGCAGGTCAATAGCGGTGCGGCTTTTAGCCCATCAGTCGCCGCCCCCTAAATACAGTTGATAGGCCCTATTATCGGTTTCATCCGAATAGGAGTAGCCGATATGGTCCATCACCTCTTTTAACGCGCGACGCTCGGTCTTACTTACCTGAATACCGATAAGTATACGGCCATAAGCGGCGCCGTGATTGCGGTAGTGGAACATTGAAATATTCCAGCGCTGACCAAGCCCGGAGAGAAAGCTCAACAGAGCTCCTGGACGCTCCGGAAACTCCACTCGGTAAACCCGCTCATCCTGAAGCCCGGAGGGCGCGTGACCCCCCACCATGTGCCGGATATGCAGCTTGGCCACCTCATTATGTGTCATGTCCTCGGTGGCATACCCTCGTTGGTGCAGGCGCTCCAAAAGTGCAGCGAGATCGTCTCCGCCTGGCGTCACAGACAGACCCACAAACACTTGCGCCATGTCCGTATCCGCATAACGGTAATTAAATTCGGTGATATTTCGTCGACCCAGGGCACTACAAAACCGTTTGAAGCTCCCGGGGCATTCCGGCACGGCAACACTGATTACCGCCTCGCGGTGCTCGCCGATTTCCGTACGCTCGGAAATGTAGCGCAGCCGATCAAAATTGGTGTTGGCGCCGCTCACGATAGCAAGCAGATCACGACCCTCCACACCATCTCTCTCTGCGTATTTTTTTAGGCCAGCCAGCGCCAGAGCGCCGGCTGGTTCGGCGATGCTGCGAGTATCCTCAAATATGTCTTTGATAGCGGCACACATTTCATCAGTGGAGGCGGTGATGACCTCGGATACCGTTTCCCGAATAATACGAAAGGGCTCCTTGCCCACCTGAGCCACCGCACAACCGTCCGCAAATAGGCCTACCTCGGGCAGTTTATCGCGGCGTCCCCTGTTAAGCGCGAGTTGCAGACAGGCTGCATCTTCCGGCTCGACGCCGATAATACGCGTGTCAGGCCAGACATAACTGACGTAAGCCGCTACACCCGCCAACAGCCCACCCCCACCCACCGGAACAAACAGGGCATCCAGCGGTGAGGGATGCTGGCGCACAATTTCCATGCCGATCGTACCCTGCCCCGCAATGACATCGCGGTCGTCAAAGGGATGAACATAGGTTTGCCCTCTTTCAGCAGCGACTTTTACAGCATAGACCGCGGCTGCATCGTAGGAATCTCCATGCAACACGACGCTAGCGCCGAGATTGCGAACCGCGTCGACCTTGATGCCTGGTGTGGTACAAGGCATCACGATAACCGCCTTGGCATTGAGCTTTCGGGCAGCCATCGCCACCCCCTGAGCATGGTTGCCAGCGGAAGCCGCGATTACGCCCCGGTCGAGCCGCTCTCGACCGAGACGGCTCATCTTGCAGTAGGCACCGCGCAGCTTGAATGAAAATATGGACTGCAAATCTTCCCGCTTTAAGCAGATGTTGTTACGCAATCGCTTGGAGAGCAGTCCCGCCTCGTGAATAGGCGTTTCCCGGGCGACCTCGTAAACTCGTGCGTCGAGAATGCTCTTGATGTAAGACTGTGGCATGCCTTGTTCTCACTGCAGCACAGGGTCACACCCTGTGAGTGCAGCCGCGCGCGGATGGTTTTCCTCAGTATAAGCGCATACGCATCGGGTTTTCCGCATTCGCTTGCCCTATACTGTGAGTTCACTTGCTGCCCTGCTCCTTGCCGGGCCAATCACCGCATCTGAGGCCGTACGGATATGACGCAGGACGAACTGAAACAAGCGGTCGCGGATGCAGCACTCGCGTATATCAAACCCAAGCTTGAAGTCGATACTGTGGTTGGTATCGGGACGGGCTCTACTGCGAACCTGTTTATCGATGCGCTGGCCAGTGTCAAGGGCCTGATCGGCGCCACTGTCGCCAGTTCCGATGCTTCGGCCCTACGTCTGAAACGTCATGGTATTCCCGTGCTGGATCTCAACGCCGTCGACAGGGTGGATATTTATGTTGATGGTGCTGACGAGAGCAATCACGCTTTGCAGCTCATCAAAGGGGGCGGTGCCGCGCTCACACGGGAGAAGATAGTGACTGCTGTGGCGGGTGAGTTCGTCTGCATTGCCGATGAGAGCAAGTTGGTGCGCACTCTCGGCAACTTCCCGCTACCTGTTGAGGTAATCCCCATGGCTCGCAGCCACGTTGCCCGAGAGCTGGTCAAGCTAGGCGGGGACCCAGTTTATCGGGAGGGTGTTGTCACGGACAACGGCAACGTGATTATCGATGTCTACCATTTTCCGATTACACAGCCGCTCACCGCGGAAGAGAAAATCAACAATATCACTGGCGTGGTCACCAACGGGCTGTTCGCGCTGAAGCCTGCCGACGTCCTGCTACTCGGAACGCCGGCGGGGGTAAAGATGCTGTACCCCCAGTAATGCGCCACGCGGTAGCCACACCGTTGAGTCTTTAGGATACTCTCTAGTGCCTCATAAGGTTAGTACGTGCACGCCACATAGTCGTTGGCCGATCACTCTGCGCTGTCAGCTTAATCAAAAATCTTGCCGGGGTTCATTATTCCGCGGGGATCAAACGCCTGTTTGACCTGCCGCATGATGGCCACCTCGTGCGCTGATCGGCTGAAGTGCAGGTAGTCTTTCTTCAACAGGCCGATGCCGTGCTCTGCGGACACGCTGCCGTCATAGCGCTGCACAATATCAAACACCCAGCGACTGACATCGCCACAGCGACGCTGGAAGTCATCCATCGGCAGACTCTCGGGTTTGAGCACGTTCAGGTGGACGTTGCCGTCGCCGATATGGCCGAACCATATGATCTCGAAATCAGGGTAATTCTGGCTAACCACGGCCTCCACTTCGGCCAGGAAATCCGGAATGCGCGAGACGACCGTGGATATATCATTTTTGTAGGGAGTCCAGCGTGAGATCGTCTCTGAGATATCCTCGCGCAAACGCCAAAGGGATTCCGCTTGGGCCACACTCTGACTGACCACACCATCAAGCGCCCATCCCTGTTCAACACAGTGTTCGAAGAGCTCCAGCGCCCTGTCCATTCCCGCTTCCTGTTGGTCCTCGATCTCCACCAGCGCATAGTAGTCGGCAGGCGTCTCGAACGGCCGTTGCAGCCCGCTGTGCTCGATCACTTTCTGCAGGGCGGGCTCAGAAAAAAACTCGAACGCGCTCAGCGCCAGAGCACCTTGATAAACGTCAAGCACCTGCATAATGGCGCCCATGTCGGGAACGCCCAGCACCAGGACTACCGGTTCCCTCGGAGCTACCGCGAGCCGCATGGTGACCTCCACCACCACGCCGAGGGTTCCCTCAGCGCCAATCACCAGCTGCCGCAGGTCGTACCCAGCGTTGTTTTTGACCAGCCCGCGGTTGAGGTCGAGCAGTTCACCGGTGCCATCCACCAGTTTTATTCCCGCAACCCAATCCCGAGTCATACCGTATCGAATCACCTTAATGCCACCGGCGTTGGTGGATACGTTACCGCCGATCTGACTGGAGCCACTGGAGGCGAAATCGACCGGGTAATACAGTGCCTGTGCGGCGGCGAATTCCTGCAGTTGCTGGGTCACCACCCCCGCGCCACAGCGAACCGTGCGATCCACCGGATTAAAGTCCCCGATGTCGTTGAGGCGATCCAGCGCCAGTACCAGTTCACCCCTGCAGGCAACGGCTCCGGCGCTCAGGCCAGTGCGGCCGCCGGAGGGCACGATTGCGACACCCTCTGCCGCCGCCAATCGCACAACTGCCTGCACTTCTTCCACACTCCCCGGTAGCACAACCGCCCCGGGGCTCGGTGCATAAACACGCGTCCAGTCGCGTCCATAGCGCTGCAGCGACTCCTCGTCTTTGAGAAGCCGGCCAGCACCTACAATAGCCTCCAAGCGAGACAAAATAACGTTATCGATAGCGGGCGACCTTTCGTTCATCAATCCACAAGAGGTGAGAGTTTCCGGGGGTGCGTATGGTAACATACGCGCCTTTTTTCACCCCCCTTCGCACCACGAAGGGCACTGTGGCGGGTCGCCGGGGAGCCTTCAACATGTCGCAACAATCTCTGCAAAAAAGCAAAATCAAGTTTCTGCTGCTGGAGGGCGTCCATCCCTCGGCTTTGGAAGCGCTGCAGAGTGCCGGCTACAACAATATTGACCAGCACCCGAAAGCACTGCCCGTTGAAGAATTGAAGAGCGCAATCGCCGATGCGCATTTCGTTGGCATTCGCTCAAGAACACAGCTTACGGAGGAGATATTTACCGCCGCAAAAAAACTGGTCGCCGTGGGCTGTTTCTGCATTGGCACCAATCAGGTGGACCTTAAGGCTGCTACCCAGCGCGGGATCGCCGTTTTCAATGCGCCTTTTTCCAATACCCGGAGCGTCGCCGAACTGGTGTTGGCGGAGGCAATCCTGTTGCTCCGGGGTGTTGCCAGCAAAAACGCAGCGGCCCATCGTGGCGAATGGCACAAGAGCGCCGCCAACTCTTTTGAAATCCGTGGCAAGACGCTGGGGATTATTGGCTATGGCAATATTGGTATGCAATTGGGCGTGATGGCAGAGGGACTGGGTATGCAGGTCAAGTTCCACGATCTCGTCAATAAGTTGCCTCTAGGCAATGCTCGGCAGGTTGCCAGCTTGGATGAATTGCTGCAGACCGCTCACGTGGTGAGCCTGCACGTACCCGAGCACGGCTCTACTCGAAATATGATAGGCGCTGTGGAGCTGGCAAAAATGAGTCCCGACAGCGTCCTGATTAACGCCTCCCGCGGCACCGTAGTGGATATCGATGCGCTGGCTGACGCACTGAAGGAAAACCGGCTGGCGGGCGCTGGTATCGATGTATTCCCAAAAGAGCCCCGCTCTAACGATGAGGAGTTTCGCTCCCCCTTACGGCAGTTTGATAACGCCTTGCTCACCCCACATATTGGCGGCAGCACGCTTGAAGCACAGGAAAATATCGGCATGGAAGTGGCCGAGAAACTGGCCCGCTACAGTGATAACGGTACGACCACCTCCTCGGTCAACCTGCCTGAGGTGAACCTGCCAGAGCATGCCGGTAGTCACCGTCTGCTGCATATCCATCGCAATGTACCCGGTGTTATGAGCGCGATTAACAATATATTTTCTGAAAACCGCATAAATGTTTCGGCACAGTACCTGCAAACCGATGAGGCCGTCGGCTACGTAGTTATTGATATCGATGCCGAATACAGCAAGCTGGCGCTTGAAAAGCTCGCCACGATCGAGGGAACGTTGCGTACCCGCGTCCTATTTTAAGGCCCGAGGCCTCCTCAGCACGATTCGGCTAAAGCCACATATACCGGTATTTTTTGGACATTTTGCGCATTTTCGGCGCGTGATCAAGGATGTTAGAGTTTGCAAGCTGCGCGCGTAAATCAGGCAGGCTTTCGTTTGGCCGCAGGAATATCTGATGTGAAACGTATGTCGCAGAGGAGCCAATACGTCTTCACTGCTCAAAAACACACGCACGCGTCAACGGGTAGACGTTTTTTGGGGGCGAGCATGCAGAAAAATTCAGCATTCAAGACCAGCGCGCTGTCTGCCGCAGTTGCGTCCGCTGTGATGTGTGGAGACCTCGCTGCACAGAGCAGAACCCTCGAAGAAGTGATCGTTACGGCTACGCGCAGGCCACAGTCCATTCAGGATATCCCGATCAATATTACTGCTATAAGCAGTGAGCTGATCCAACAGCAGCATCTGACCGACCTGTCGGATATCGCACGAATCGTGCCGGGCATGACCGTAATTGATCAAGGGCCTCGCAGCGGCAACACCCTCACCGTTCGGGGCCTGAGCGCAGGCTCGATTCAGGCAACAGACCAGGATAATAACGGCGGCGGTCTGGTCGCTACCTATGTCGGTGAAGTGCCGCTCTATATTGATCTCAAGCTTAACGACATGGAGCGGGTTGAAGTGTTGATGGGACCGCAGGGCACGCTGTACGGCGCCGGCACCCTGGGCGGCGCCGTTCGCTACATTCCAAACAAGCCCCAAACCGATGTGCTTTCCTATCAGGTGCGCGGCGATGTCTATGATCTTAGTGAGTCCAGCGATGCAGGCTACGAGGGTGGCGGTACAATCAATATTCCCATCATTGAGGGGCGACTCGCACTGCGGGGATCTATCGACTACCTCAACGACCCCGGATTTATCGATTACAATTATCTTGTGCGCGAAGCAGGCGTCTCCTACCCCCAAGCTATTGAAGATATTCCTGAGTCTCAGGACCGCGATGCAAACCTGAAACGCAAAAAGGATGTAAACGACCAGGAGACATGGTCCGGCCGCCTGGCTCTGCGCTATACCGGCGACTGGCTCGACAGCACATTAAGCTATTACTATCAGGACGAGAAAGTGGGTGGCCGGCAGGTCAACAGCAGGGATTCCTTCGGCACGGGCAAGTACGAGGCGGCCCTTCGCTTCGAGGAGCCCAATGACCGCAAGAATGAGCTGATTGCACTGGAGCTGGTTGCAGACCTGGGATTCGCGGAACTTACGTCGGCAACAGGCTATTCCGAGTATTCGGAGAACGGCCAGCGAGACCAGACAGATTTGCTGCTGAATCAGGAGCTGTACTACGAATTTTTCCCGTCCTTCTCCGCCTTTACCCGCGACGAAGGCAACGAGGACACGTTTACTCAGGAAGTGCGTCTGGTTTCTACAACCGATGGCCCCTGGAGCTGGATTATCGGCGGTTTTTATAGCGATTTTAAGTTGGACGCTCTGAGCCAGGAATTCACACCCGGCCTAGATCAATTCTTCATTGACTGCTGCGATGGCGAGCAGCTGCGCCCGGATTCACTGGAATACAACCAGACAGTTAAACAGACCACCAAACAGATGGCTGCGTTTGGCGAACTCGGCTACCAGATCACTGACGCATGGCAGGTCACCGTTGGCGCGCGCTGGTTCAAATTCGAAGACGAGGTGGCGTTGCAGATAGCGTTCCCTCTGCAGGATACGGTGTTTTTCGGAGAACCCCCAGATTCGATCATTCCGTTCACAAATGAGAAAAATGACGCGGATGATGATGATGTTATTTATAAGTTCAACACGTCCTACGACTTTTCCGACGATATCCTGGGCTTTTTCACCATCAGCGAGGGTTACCGACTCGGCGGCGTTAATGCGCTGGTCGCATGCCCCAACCCACCGCCGGATGACAGGCAAATCGCCTGCGCGCTGCCTGATGAAGCGTTGGTAAAGTCCGATAAAAGTACCAATTATGAGATTGGTGTTCACTCCCAATTCAGCGACTCATTGCTACTAAACGGTTCGGTGTACTACATAAATTGGGACGATATACGCCTGCCAACCTCCTCGACTTTCGGCGCTATTCCTATCGAAACCAATGGTGGTAAAGCAGAGAGCTACGGTATCGAACTGGCAGCCCGGTACCTGGTGACACCCGACCTGTGGTTCACAGGCTCCTATTCCTACAACAATGCGCAGCTCACCGATGATGCTCCTGGGATCATTGATGGCGAAGAGGGCTTTAAGGGTGATCGTTTACCGGGCACTCCCAAGCACCAGGGCTTTCTTTCGGCGAACTATTCACTGGGTCTGAACGACGGCTCAAGCCTCGATCTGACTTGGTCAATCACGGCACAAAGCAATGTCTACACTAAAGTGGGCAAGCGCAACTTCGGGGAAGATCTGGACGGCTTCAGTTTGCAATACGTTTCCGCCACCTGGCTCAAAGATGCCTGGAGCGTGGGCCTGTATGGCGAGAACATCTTTAACAAGTACGCTGAGACAGGGGTCAGGGGCGACGTGAGCGACATACGCACTGTCGGCCTATTCGACCTTCGCACCTACTACCACAATATTGTAAGGCCGCGGCAAATCGGCCTGCGATTTACCTACAGCTTCGACAAGTAAACTCTCCACATAGGGCAGGGCAGCGCACCGTCATCCCTGTTTTATCTGAGCGGAAAGCGCCACGTGACGAGCGCCGCCGCTGCGGCATAGAATAAAGCTGTCATGACCTCCAACAAACAACAGATCGCAACACTCCATGATGCCGCCCAAAAAGCCATGGCAGAGGGGAAACCGCGGGCCGTCCATGAGCACTGCCTTGCCATACTGCAAATAGATTCGACATTTGCCGACGCGTGGTTCCTGTGCGGAGTTATAGCCGCGCACAACGGCTTGCTCAGCAAATCTGTTGGGATTCTTGAACAAGCGACAGCACTCGCGCCTGAGAACCCGGAGTACCGTGCGGAACTGGGAAAACAACTGCTGGCCGATCAGCAACCCGAGCGCGCTCTGCAAGAGGCGAAAAAAACACTGCGCCTGTCGCCTTCACAACCTCCCACAATCAACACTTTGGGCAGCCTCTTGAGTCACGTCGGCGAGCACGAAGAAGCCCTCGGCTGTTTTGAACATGCTGTGCAGTTGCTGCAACAGCGACCCGAGGGTGATACAAGCCTGTCCAAAAAATGGCAGGCGGATCTTTACTTCAACTACGCCGCCTCTCTGCAGTTTGCCGGCTGCTTCAAGGAGGCGGCAACGGCATACGAACAGGCCATCAGCATACTACCGTCGCTTTTCAAAGCACATTCGGCGTTGTCTACGCTACGTCAACAAACAGAGGCTAATAACCATCTCAACCGCCTTAATGCGTTACGCGAACAAGTTGTCAGCTCACGTGACCAATTACATATTGGGCACGCCATCGCTAAGGAACAGGAAGATCTTGGTCGTTTCGAAGAGGCTTTCGACAGCCTCGTCTGGGCAAAGCAAGCACAAGCACGCGCGGTTAAGTACAGTAGAGAAAAAAATAACCAGCTATTCACCGGCGTCCGAGATTTATTCAGCGCAGGTGTATTTACAAGTGCCAAAAAAGGTCACGACACCGACGAGCCTATCTTTATCGTCGGCATGCCTCGAACTGGCACCACGCTCACAGAGCAAGTACT
>JAAENL010000320.1 GCA_024224435.1 Halieaceae bacterium | reverse complement strand
GATGAAGTGCTATACTATTCCGCATAGATATGCAGGTTGAGCCATACATAGCCCTTCAGTGGTGGACGCAAGAGCAGCCATACGATGACCTGGTGCAGTCGTTCCGGGTCATCGAAGCCAGCGACGTCCTTCGTCGTGAAGCGCTGCTGCGATATGTTCGCCTGTACGGAAACAGTGGGCTCTGGGGTTACACCCCGTTTACTCATAATCAGGTGGTGGACCGCGCACGGGTCACAATGAATGTGATCAAGAGTGTGTGCGATACGGCGGTCAGTCGTCTATCTCGCCAGCGGCCACGGCCCAGGTTCATCACCCACGGTGGAAACTGGAGCTTGCAGCGCAAGGCCAGGCTGCTCGAGCGCTTCACCGATCAGGCCTTTTACCAGGGGGGCCTTTATCAGCTCGCCCCGAAGATCCTGCTGGATGCCGCAGTGCTGGGCACCGGCTGCCTGAAGGTTTATCGCAAGGGCGCAGAGGTCCAGTTCGAACGGGTCTTTCCTGGCGAGCTGTTCGTAGACCCTGCCGATGGGTTTTATGGCGAACCGCGCAATTTCTACCAGCGCAAATTCATCGATCGCCAGGTGCTGCTGCGCCTTTTCCCTGATCACTACGAAGAGATCCGCGCAGCGAGTCGCACGACGAACGCCGAAGACTTCACGGCTACCGCGCTGGTGGATCAGATCGAGGTGCTCGAGGCGTGGCACCTGCCCTCAGGCAGAGGTGCCACCGATGGCCGTCACGTCATCTGCATCTCTAACGCCACGCTTCAGGATGATAACTGGGAGAAGGGAAGCTTCCCCTTCATATTCCTGCGCTGGACT
>JAAENL010000319.1 GCA_024224435.1 Halieaceae bacterium | reverse complement strand
GTGCGGATGGGCGGTGTTCATCTGGTTGGAAACCTGGCTTGTTACAAGACCTGTATGATCGGCGCTCACGTACAGCTTGTAAGGATCCCAGTCCATGGTGATCTCTGCCATGCCCGACCCTTTACTGCCGGTAACGACATTCAGTTTATCCCCCACCGCATCCTTGACGACAGCCCCATCGAGGCCGTTGCCGTTCTCATCCAGCACTGTCAGGAAGATGTGGTGCTGGCCCCCTTTATTGAATATGCCGCCATTGTTGTCCTCTATGCCCCTGACATGGTAGCGAACGATCTGATATTGGGCGCCGGCATCCAGGCTGCCGGCAGTGGTCGAGTTATCGACATTGGGCTGACCAGGCACCAGATTTGAGGGAGGAGGAGCCGTAGCAACTGGAGCTGGAGTTGCAGCCGGTTGCGGTGGTGTCGGGATCGCCTCGGACACAGTCACGGCGTCTACATGCTGCAGGTCCACCAGATCGCCAAACAGCCAGCCGGGTTGTCCATCAAAACAACAAACCTGCCACCAACTGCCCCCTTCATTTTTGGCAGTCACTCTAAAACCATCACCTTGCGCAGCCACGCCAACTTTTGCATAGGCCGTGCCCGGGCCACTACGCACGTTGATCGAGTCTGAACTGACGATAAGGCTGGGCACTATTTCGGCGGTTGGAGTCAGCGTTGGCGCCACCTCTATTGCGGTTGCCGTGGCTTCTGGGCGTTTGCTCGCAAGAGGCTCAGGGGTCGATGTAGCCGGGACAGGAGTCGCCTGGACCTGAGCAAGCGCGGTGGCTGTGGGCGGCTCTGGCGTGACAACCAGCATGGCAGTGGGCAATGCCTTAGTCGCTTGTTGAGTCGGCGTGTAGGTAGGCGGCAATACCGGCGTGGCTGTGGGATCCTCGCCACGATCTGACAGGAAGCCACAGCCGCTGAGCGTGAGGACGAGAAGGAGACTTGCAAAGACAATCTTCAAAGTAAGTGGACGCATAAGTTGATCAGGACTTAGGACGGGATTATTTAGAGAATTGACTCATAATAGGGTGATAGAGTTCCGCAAGTCATTTTATTTCCGGCCCTAAGGGTCTTGTGGGATTTTTTATCGGTGCGGTGCGCATTGTAGCAGCGAATGCGCCTGCTGGCACATGTCTGAACCGGTCACTCACATGAAGGCGCCGAGACGAAGGGCACGGTCAGAACCCCCTTTTGGGAGTTGCAGAATTTTAGTGCTACCAAAACCTTAGTTATAGGTGAAGCGTGAAACGTAAAACGTGAGGATCTTGGCGTGGAATTGTGGTTCAACTGGATCTCAGGGGGTTGACATATCATGAAGGACTGCCAGTCCAGATATCAGACAGGATTCAGGCGAAATTCGCTGTCATTGACGCCCGCCAGGGTTGGTTTTATTGTCAACCCCCTGAGATCCCAAAGAGCCGAGTCATTTCTCTTTCCAGTTGAGCCGATGACGGCCTTTGCCACTGACGCTTGCCTCTCGCCTTCAGCGATACTTCCACGTCCGCCCTGCTCTTTACAGGTTTCGGCTGTCCAACCATCATCTCTCTTCTTTCTACTCAACTTCTTATCCGTTCGGCCCTTCGCCCTGTAGACAGCTTTCACTGCCCGCCTCGGATGGGCGTTACTCCATCGACTACTATGGCCTCTGCTGACTCCTGGCTCACCCGCAGATTCGCCAGGTCTCCCCGGATAAGGTGCAATATCTTTTGCCTGAGCCTTGCTGCGTATACATCGAGCCGCTTTGGTCCTTTTGGGGCTTCACTGTCTACTGCCAGCTTACCCGACGCTCGTTGCCTCTTTACGCAGTTCTTGTCCATCAAGTCCAGGTTTTGCTTCCGGCTTCCTTCACACGCTCGTTCACACTCACGCAGTTGCCTTCCGCTAGCGGTTCGTCGGACCAACGTCCGCAGGGGTCTCTCACCCCCTAGATATCGCCCATGCCGGGCGTACAGTGCAAAGCGCCCCTGGTTGGGCGCTCTCGCCCTCAGGCGCTCGCCTGCTGGCAAACCAGGCCCTGAAGCGCTTTCGTAGTTTCAGCGACGAATTCCATTCGGTTCGTGGAAACGCCAATATTGTAAAGGGGACAAGTACTCAGGATGAACCTCGTCGCAGATTTTTTAC
>JAAENL010000318.1 GCA_024224435.1 Halieaceae bacterium | reverse complement strand
CTCAATCCTCCCTGGTCAGTCGCTCTCATATTGCTATTAGTGCCGGTATTTGTGGGAGGTGTCATTCGACACGCAATGCTCGGTCGGTATAAGGTGATTTTCGCACTTGTGCTGATTATGTCTTCGTTTCTGTTTCTGGCCTACCTTGACATCGAATAAAGACGCATTTGCAGTCATTACAACGAGAGCCCTTTTGCGGCTACCAACACCGGTTGAGTAAATGAGTAGAGAGTGTAACTCCAACTAGCCGCCAAACAGGCTTCCGCCCGCGTCTTGATAGACCCAGCTATCGGCCAATGTCAGGGAAGCGACATCGAGTTGTATGGCACTCGGCGGGCGCAGTTCGCGCAGGCGGACACGGGGCGGCCTGATGGTCGTTTGCCGAATCCGGGGTCGGCGCAGTCTACATCGGTGGGGTGTACGAATACCAGGGCGGGGCCACCACCAGCTGCTACGCGGGCGTCGGCGGCAACAACGCCCTACGCCGCGCTGGTCACACCGCCAACAACGGTGTATTCTATCTTCTGGGCGACCATCTCGGCTCTACCAGTGTGCTGGTCAACCAAAACGGCACGCTGAACTCGACCAACTATTATTACCCCTACGGCTCGAATCGTGGTGGCGCCCAAAGCACATTAACAGCGAAGAGATATACGGGGCAGTATCATGAGGAGGGGCTGGCAGGTAGCCAAGGCTTGTACTACTATGGCGCTCGCTGGTATGACCCACAGTTGGCAAGGTTCGCGCAGGCGGATACCATCGTGCCTGATCCGACATTATCAATGTCGTTGAATCGGTATATGTATGTGG
>JAAENL010000317.1 GCA_024224435.1 Halieaceae bacterium | reverse complement strand
TGGCGGCGTGGGTACCATCCAGCAGTTGGATCTAGTGGTTTAGCTTCTTGCCGGGAACGCTGTGCTTATCCCGGCCTACTATATGGTTTGTAGGCCAGAATAAGCGCTAGGGTTTCTGGCAATGCAATCGGCTTCGACCCTGAGCCGCTACTTTTTCATGTGCTCGATCTTGATGCGCCACTCAGCGGGTCCGGTCTGATGCACTGAGGTGCCCTTGCTGTCCACCGCCACGGTGACCGGCATATCCTCCACCTCAAACTCTCGGATTGCCTCCATGCCCAGGTCTTCAAATGCCACGATGCGGGAGGAGCGGATCGCCTTGGATACCAGATAGGCGGCACCACCCACAGCCATCAGGTAGGCCGCGCCATGTTGCTTGATCGACTCAACGGTCGCTGGACCGCGTTCTGCTTTGCCCACCATGCCGATGAGTCCGGCATCCGATAGCATCATATCGGTATATTTGTCCATACGGGTGGATGTGGTAGGGCCGGCCGGGCCTACTGCCTCGTCCCGTACCGGATCCACTGGTCCCACGTAGTAGATGAAGCGGTTATGGAAGTCCACGCCATTTGGCAGGGGCTCACCCTTCTGCATAAGTTCCTGGATCCGCTTATGGGCGGCATCGCGCCCGGTGAGCAGCTTGCCCGAGAGCAGTATGCTCTCGCCCGGCTGCCAGCTGGCGATCTCTTCTTTGGTGACGGTGTCCAGGTTTACCTTGCGTGAGCTACCGGACCCTTCCAGAGAGATCTCTGGCCAATCATCCAGTTTGGGTGGTTGCA
>JAAENL010000316.1 GCA_024224435.1 Halieaceae bacterium | reverse complement strand
GAACACCCCTATCAATTCCGGAGGCGCCGTCCGCAAGTTTGCCCTGCTCGACCAGCGTCACCAACACCCCTCGACGAGCAAGTGCGGCAGCAATCACACAGCCTGCCAGTCCACCTCCGAGTACTATGGCGGATTCGGGGCACGCATGTTGTGCCTCGGGCAGATCCCAATGCGGTCCAGCTATATCGGCCGCACTGGAGTGACTGTTCTCCAGTGCCGCTTGCAGGCATTCGCGCTTGCGGCCAAAGCCGGGATGTTTGGTGACTTTGAAACCTGCCTCCGAAAGCCCGCGGCGCACTGTCCCCGCCACGGTGAAGGTGGCAAGCGTTGCGCCCTTGCGGCTTAGTGCGGCGGCGTATTGATACAGCGTGGTATGCCACATGCATTGATTGCGCGCCGGGGCAAATCCATCCAGGTACCAGGCGTCGACCCAGCGCTCGCCGTTTGAGGCGATATCTTCGAGGGCCTCGTCGGCATCAGTCCACCACAGGTCGAGCTTTAACCTGCCGCCCTCGAACAACAGTCGGTGCTCACCCGGGAGCAGACCGGGATAAGCGTCCAGTAGTTCAGATGCCAAAGGTGCGAGTGCTGGCCAGAGCGAGAGGGCGCGCTCAAGATCCTGCTTCGAAAGAGGATGTTTTTCAACGGCGATATAGTGAATGTCGGGTTGAGAGGGGCTGTCGCGCCAGGCTTGCCAGGTC
Source organism: Halieaceae bacterium (assembly GCA_024224435.1). Classification (GTDB taxonomy): domain Bacteria; phylum Pseudomonadota; class Gammaproteobacteria; order Pseudomonadales; family Halieaceae; genus Marimicrobium. Next base: position 9,937 of record JAAENL010000316.1, on the reverse strand, counting down.
AGCAGAAAATTGAGTCCGGTGCCAAAGCCGGTTTCTGCGATGCAAAAATTTGCAAACGGGTGTGTTTGCCAGCGTTTTGGTAGCCCGTTGCCACCGAGAAACACGTGTTGACTTTCACCTGCCCCATCATCCTGGCTGAAGTAGCGGTCGTTATAGCGCGTTGAGAATGGCTCGCCCTGGTCACTCCACACAACCTCCGCAGGGAGCACCGGCCCCCAGGGTCGCTGATCGCGTCTCATCCAGCGTTTTTCGGGATATCGAGTTCGTCAGGTAGCCAGGCGGGTAGGTGTGCCTGTTTCAAAGTTAGCAGGTCATCGACCGCAAACACGTGCAGTTCAGGCTTACCTTCCAGAGGTTTGTGCAGGGTGATCAGAAAATCGCGCGCATTGGCATGCTGGGGTAGGCGCAGCGTCCACTCGTCGGAAAAGACCCTGAGCGTGGTATCACCGGGTTGGATACGTAAGCGGGCGATGTAGTGATTCTTTCCTACCGGCTTGAGGCTTCGGTTTTCGCTGACGATTAACGTATCAAATAAGTGGGTTCGAATAGCGCAAATGGGTGCGATGTCGCGCCGGCTTTCCGGAATGCGATCATCCATCAGTCGTTGAGATATCTCGGCTAGCGAGGCGCTGGCCTCAGGCCCGGTGAGGCGCACCTTGCTTGCGCTATAGGGTATGCGGCTGAGTGCGTCGGCCCCTCTTTGGGCGGTCTCCCTCGCCTTTATCTCAGTCTCGGTCGGCGCAACGTTGGACGCTTCTTCGAGTTCCGTATAGTAGGCGTCTAACAGGCCATGCAAGCGGTCAACGTTGTCAGCTTCATGGCTCTCATTGTAGCGAGTCTTGTGAATACTCAGCGGCTTGCTTTCCATTGCCCGCTCGCGTTGTACTTGCTCTGTGACTGCCAGTGTGGGCTCGCTGCGATAGGCCGATAATTGTCGCTGCAGTAGAGAAACTTCCTTTTCGGTAATAGTAATCAGGCGCTCTCTCAATACAACAGCTTCTTCTGTAAGTGAACGAATGGCGGGATTGCTGTCATCACCCACAGCTGTATTGCTGGATCGCAGCAGGGCGAGGGTCTTGTGGAACTGCTCAAGTTCGCTGGTAAGGAGTTGTTTCTCGTCTGTAAGCTGCTGCAAAATCGCACTGACATCATCGTTGGCGCCAGCGGTTTGTGCTGCGAGTGAACCCGAAATCAGCAAAGCGCAACTCAGCCCCAGGCAGCCCAGTATGTGCGGTGACGAGAACTGCTGTTTTTTTGCCAAGTTGTTCATGGGTGACACTACCGATGCTGCTTTTTAAAACTTTACCGCCGAGTTAAAATACTACCAGATGGGTAGCGACACCAGCAATACGTGACATTCCCTAGGGATCTGGTTCACAGTTTAGGGGAAGAAAAGTATGTGGTGCAACGGCAAGGCGCGTCCGCAGCGAGGGTCAGGCCGGATCAACAGATGCCCCGATCGTTACGTGAGGTAGTGCGGGGCTCTCGAGAAGTATCTTTTCAGTCGGTGCTTTGACCTCGGCGATGCCTGTTACCACAGCTTTTTTATTCTGATTTAACACCCTGCAATCGAGCGTGACAAAGCCCCGACGAGCATTAATTTCTGTGACTTCGAGGTGCACGGTGACGGTATCGCCAGGGTATACAGGCCGACGAAAGCTCATGGACTGGCTTAAATAGATTGAGCCGGGCCCGGGCAACTTCATGGCGATTGCCGCTGAAATAATTGCACCGCTCAACATTCCGTGGGCAATACATCGCTCGAATTGGGTGCTGGCCGCGAAGTCAGGATCCAGGTGCACCGGGTTTACATCACCAGAGACCGCGGCAAATAGCTGGATGTCTCTGGCCTCGACCTGCTTGGAATAGCTGGCGGTTTGCCCTATGGTGATCTCGTCGAGAGTGTAATTGCTGAGTCCGGTCATAGTGAGGTCTCCTGAATGGCCAGTGACTGGAGCATAACTCAGGTTTCCGTCCCGTTGCTGAAAAACCGTACAGGCAGTTCTTAAGTGATCGATAATACCTCTGAGCAGGATGCGCCTGTTCCTGTTATTCAATATCCTGAAGAGCTGCCTGTTTCAGCTTGTCGCGAGGAACTGGCGCGAGCCATCGGCGAAAACCCGGTGACTATCGTAGCCGGCGAGACAGGGTCGGGTAAAACGACGCAATTGCCCAAGATCTGCCTCGAAATGGGTCGTGGGCGTGACAAGGCGATCGGACACACCCAGCCCCGACGCCTGGCGGCGCGAACAGTCGCAGATCGCATTGCTCAGGAACTGCACACGCGACTCGGTGAGTTGGTTGGCTTCAAGGTACGCTTCAGCGATAAGACGTCGGACAGTACGTCGATAAAATTGATGACCGATGGCATCCTGTTGGCGGAGCTGCAGCGGGATCGCTTGTTGCAGCAATACGATACATTGATTATCGACGAAGCTCACGAGCGTAGTCTGAATGTGGACTTTCTGCTCGGTTACCTCAAGCGTATTCTGCCTCAGCGCCCAGATTTGAGGGTTATTATAACTTCGGCAACCCTGGACGTGGCGAGCTTCGCCCAACATTTCGGTGATGCACCTGTGATAGAGGTGCCCGGCCGCAGCTATCCGGTGGAGACTGTCTATCGGGAGCCCGACGACGGTCGGGACATGAACCAGGTCATTGCAGAATTGCTAGAGGAAATAGAACGGGGAGGGTTGGGGCCGCGCGGTGACACTCTTGTGTTTTTGCCGGGGGAGCGCGAAATTCGTGAACTGTCGCGTGATTTACGTCAGGCTTCGGAGATGGAGGTATTGCCTCTTTACGCGCGGTTGACTCAGGTAGAACAGGCGCGCGTGTTTGCGAACCGAGGGCGCGATTCCAGACTAAGAGTGGTCCTGGCGACGAATGTTGCAGAAACGTCTCTGACCGTGCCGGGTATTCGCTACGTAATCGATCCGGGTGAGGTACGCATCAGTCGCTACAGTCACCGCACACGTTTGCAGCGTTTGCCGCTCGAGCCCGTCTCCCGGGCCAGTGCCGATCAGCGTAAAGGGCGCTGCGGCAGAGTTGGGCCAGGCGTTTGTCTGCGGCTTTACAGTGAACAGGATTATCTTGGTCGACCGGAATTTACTGATCCGGAAATCAAGCGGACGAATCTCGCAGCGGTAATCTTGCAAATGCTGGCGTTGAAACTGGGCGACGTGGCAGCCTTTCCTTTCGTAGATCCCCCTGACCCGCGCTTGATCCGAGATGGGTACAAAGTACTGCAGGAGTTGGGCGCGGTGGATGGCAATGGCAAGCTATCGACGATCGGGCGAAGAATGGCGAGGCTGCCGGTGGATCCGCGACTCGCACGTATGGTGCTAACGGCTTTGGAGCAAGGTTGCTTGGCAGAAATTCTGGTTATCGCCAGCGCAATGGCGGTACAGGACCCGCGGGAGCGGCCACCTGATAAGCAGCAGCAGGCAGATCTCATGCATGCTCGCTTTGCACATCCACGATCCGATTTCATGATGTGGCCTGCGCTATGGCGTTACCTCGAGGAGCAGCGCCAGACTCTGAGCCAAAATAAGTTGCGTAAACTGTGCCTGCGCGAGTACCTGTCCTACACGCGCATGCGGGAGTGGCGCGATATCCACACACAGCTCAGTATTGCCTGTAGGCAGCTAGGTATCAAACCGCAGGCTGCACTTTCCGAAACAGAGGATTATCAGGCAATTCACATCGCTGTGCTGAGCGGGTTGCTCGGTAATATTGCGCGCCATGATGATGGCAGGGACTATCTCGGTGCGCGTAATCGTGCGCTGCGTCTCTGGCCCGGATCGGGGCAAGCGCGTAAGTCTCCCAAGTGGGTTGTCGCTGGCGAGGTCGTGGAGACCAACCGAATTTACGCGCGCACAGTGGGCGCTATCGATCCAGCTTGGGTTCTCGGGATCAACCCGGCGCTGCTCAAGAGCCACTGCTACGAGCCCCGCTGGCATCCGCGCCGGGGGCAGGTGGTGGCTTTTGAGCGCATCACGCTCTATGGATTGATTTTGGTGGATCGTCGAGTCATTCACTACGGTCCACTGGATGCACAAGAAAGCCGTGGACTGATGATTCGGGAGGGACTAATCCCAGCGAGACTGCGCCAACTGCCAGCGTTTCTGCAACATAATCAGCGCATGGTGAAGGAGCTTGAGGATATGGAGTCGCGTACTCGGCGGCGAGATATCTTAGTCGATGAGCACAGCCTTTACGCGTTTTATGACGCACGACTGCCCGCCGACATCTGCACGGCGTCAAGTTTGCGTACCTGGCTGAAACGTAACCCAGAGCGTGCGAGAGCGCTTTTTATGACAAGAGATGATCTTGTGGCGCGAGACCCGGGAGTACTCAGCGATCAATATCCCGATCACTTGGAGTGGGAGGGGACGCGGTTCAGTTTGGCCTATCAGTTTGAGCCGGGCAAACAGACCGATGGTGTTACTGTTACCGTGCCGGTCGCGTTGCTAAACCGCGCGCCGCGCCATCTGTTTGACTGGTTGGTGCCGGGTATGCTGCGCGAGAAATGTATTCAGCTCGTCAGATCTCTTCCCAAGGACAAGCGAAAGCATCTTGTACCTGTGCCGGACACGGTGGACCGTGCCCTTGATGGATTGCACCCCGACAATAACGACTTGCTCGCTGCTCTCGCGGTCCGTCTGGGTGAGATTGGTGGCATCAAGCTTGAGCAACAGGACTTCGCTCGCACTGCGCTTGATGATTATTACCGAATGAATATTCGTGTTGTCGATGCTCGCGGAAAGCTGCTGGACCAGGGGCGTGATTTGGGCTTGCTGGTGAATCAGTTTCAATCGGATACGCGGCAGAGTGTGAGTGCAGACCACCGCAACTCCCCAGCTCGTGACAACATAACGCGTTGGGATTTTGACGAGCTGCCGCGCAAGTGGCGCTTCCGTCAGGCCGGTGTCGATATTGAGGCTTATCCGGCACTGGTGGTTCGTGGTGAGAGCGTTGCAATTGAACTATGCGATTATCCGGGCGAAGCGCTCAGGTTGCACCGTGGCGGTGTCCTGTGGCTGACGCGGCGGGAAGCGGTGCAGCAGGTGCGTTTATTACGCAAAAACCTGTTGCGCGGAAATGATTGCAATCTCGCCTTGGCGGCTGCGGGCTTCCAGCGCGGCCAGTTGGTAGAGGATCTTATTGACGCCGCATATCTACAGACCATGGAGCTGGACGACACTCTGCCTTGGTCGGCAGACGCGTTTCAGTCGATGGTCAGACAAGGTCGTGAGAAGGTAGTTGCTCAAGCTAATGATATTGAGGCCACTTTGCTCAACGTGCTTGCCCCTCTGGCCGCGGTGCAGCGCTCGCTTTTGGCGCTTGACGGATCAAGGTGGGATAGCATTAGGGCCGATATCGACGGGCAGTTGGCGGGGTTGCTGGGCGAGGGCTTCCTGAGGGATACCCCGGGTGACTGGCTGGCCCAGTTTCCACGTTATGTCAAAGCTGTGCGGACTCGGTTGGAGCGGCTGTCGGGGCAAACGAGCAAAGATATGCAACACACACGTTTGCTTGAACAACTGACACAACCCCTGTCGGAGCTGCTACGTGAGCGGCCCAGGTTGATTGTCGAAAGTCCGGAAGTGATCGCCTATCGCTGGATGCTGGAAGAATTCAGGGTGTCGCTCTTTGCGCAGAGCCTGGGTACTCGCCACGCGGTCTCGGAGAAGCGATTGCGACAGCGCTGGCAGGCGGTAGATGATTGGGTGACAAAAAACCCTCATTAAAATGGGGCTATAGCGCCACAATTTTTCATTTTACGCTGTACGCTGAAACTTGCGGTTTGATAGGCTGTCCCTGTAACGACGAGGTCGTGTTGCTAGCGGCGAGTGTTGGCCCGAGGCTTCGCGTAGACTGATCCACCCTATTTATCAATGAAAGGACGACAGATTATGGCTAAATCAAAGAAACCACTGGCAGCAGCGCTTGGCGCCGCGTTCCTTGCATCCTCTATTGTGCCGTTGGCGTCAGCCGAGGTGAACCCGTTCTCTGCGCAGCAGCTCAGTGGCGGCTACGACCTGGCCAGCTTCGATAAGCATGCTGGCGAAGGCAAGTGCGGTGAAGGCAAATGTGGCGAAGAAAAAGCCGATGGCGAGGGCAAGTGCGGCGAAGGTAAGTGTGGTGGGGAGAAAGCTGAAGGTGAGGGTAAGTGTGGCGAAGGTAAGTGCGGCGGCTAGATTTGCCTGCACCTGATCGAGTGCTGCAAGGAGCAGGACTCGGTCTAAGGCGGGCCCTTTTGGGCCCGCTTCATTCAACTGACCAGGGAGAGGTCGATTTTCTTGAGGCAGCACCTGAGAACTGGATTGGTGTCGGTGGCCGTTTCGGGCGACAGTTCCGCGAGCTAACCGAGCGTTTTCCACTCGTGTTGCATGGCTTGTCCCTCGATATTGGCGGGCCGGATCCGCTGGATCGCGAGTTAGTGAAATCTATCGGCGCGCTGATGGAAGAGGCGCAGGTGCCGCTTTATTCCGAGCACCTGACATATTGCGCTGCGCAGGGCCACCTTTACGATCTTCTCCCCATTCCATTCACACCCGAGGCGGTGAGTTATGTCGCTGCACGTGTACGCCAGGTTCAGGACATCCTGGGTACGCGTATCGCACTGGAAAATGCGTCTTACTACGCGCAGCCCATTGCTCAGATGAGCGAAGCAGAATTCATTTGTGCGGTCCTCGAGGAGAGTGATTGCGACCTGCTGCTGGACGTTAATAACATCTATGTCAATGCAATAAACCACCGTTATGACCCGCTCGATTTTATCGACGCATTGCCGCTTGAACGGGTCCGTTATATTCACGTGGCCGGACATTACGACGAGGCTGATGATCTAAAGATCGACACTCACGGTGCCACGGTTGTAGACCCGGTATGGTCTCTGTTGGCAGAGGTCTACGATCGCAAGGGGGCTGTGCCTACGCTATTGGAAAGAGATTTCAACCTGCCTCCTATGGAGGAGCTGTTGCAGGAAGTCGGCCGTATCCGAAGCCTGCAGCAAGAGGCACGGCAAGCTGAAGTGGAGGCGGTCGGCTGATGGGCGATGAGGCTCTGCATGAAAGCCAGATGATTATGGCCCGCTATCTGCGAGATCCTCAGAATAATCCACCCCCGGAAGATGTGGAACAGCGGCGGTTGAAGATTTACGAGGATCTGATCTACAACAACATAGAGGGTTTTATCAGCAGTGGTTTCCCGGTGCTAAGGAGTCTTTATGAGGGAATCGCGTGGCATGGTTTGGTGCGCGAGTTCATTGCAGGACACCGCTGTCATACACCGTATTTTCTGGAAATCAGCCAGGAGTTCGTTAGGTTCCTGATGGACGATTTTACGCTGCGAGCGGTCGACCCACCGTTCATCGCAGAATTAGCCCACTATGAGTGGGTGGAACTGGCGCTGGACACCGCCGAAGAGGAAATACCCGAACAGTCTGCGGTGACGGATCTATTAACGGCCATACCTCATCTATCACCGCTTGCCTGGTCGTTGATGTACAAATACCCTGTGCATCGTATCGGGGCAGATTGTCGTCCGCAGGATGTGGGCGATCCGGTCTACCTGGTGGTTTACAGAAACAGGGAAGATGCGGTGTGCTTTATGGAAATAAACGCGGTTACAGCCCGTTTATTGGAACTTATCCGGGAAAATAGCGCCTGCACCACTTCCGATGTTTTGCAATCTGTGGCGCATGAACTGAGCATCGAGCCCCAGTCGTTGATGAGCCACGGCGTTGCTCAATTGGAGGAATTTGCAGGGTTATCCATCGTTGTGCTGTTACCCGGGCGATAATTACTTCCTGACGTAGATTCTGCTGCAGTTGATCCCGCCCTTGGGTGCGCGTAACATCCAAGATCCCAGAACGCTTAAAATCTAAGATGACTACACTGCGCCCGCTATTCTTTCTCCTGATGCTGTTACCCGGCTTGTCCGCCTGGTGCGAGGAAGCGGATGGTACCTCAGACCCCTGGGAACCGATGAACCGGCGAATTTTTGCCTTCAACGACACGCTGGACAAGTATGCCTTGTTGCCGGCGGCTCGCGGCTATCAGTTCATCATGCCGGACCCGGCGCAGGAGGGGGTGGGAAATTTCATCTCGAATATCTATGAATTCAATTCCATGTTCAATTTTTTGCTGCAGGGACGTCCAGGGGATGCATTACAGAGCGCGGGCCGTTTTCTGGTCAATACAACAATGGGGTTGGCGGGTCTGCTGGACGTGGCCACGCCCATGGGCATAGCGCATGAGCCCGCGGATTTTGGACAGACCCTTTATACATGGGGCGTGGATCAGGGGCCATACGTGGTTTTGCCTGTTTTTGGGCCCAGAACCGTGCGCAGTGCCACCGGTTATTTTGTTGATACGTATACGTCACTGCCATCTTTTGCCGTCGACAGGGAGTGGGCATACCTTTTTTGGGTTGTTGAAGCGCTGGACCTGCGGGTCGATCTGATGCAGGCGGAAGACCTTATGTCCGGGGATCGCTATATCTTTGTGCGCAACGCCTATCTGCAGCGCCGGGAATACTTCCTTACCGGCGAAATCCAGGACAGTTTTTCGATCGAGGAGGAGGGCGACGAATACATTGAGTTTTGAGTCGCCCTGGTGTGGTTTACCCCCAGTTTTTTCCGTTGACGCTAAATAATTGTAAAATCCTGCCAAAGCCCATTTCCTCGCCTTGCCTGACATCGTCGATGGGCGTAAGTTGGCGATCAGTGCATTGCTAGTTCGCTGTAAATGAGTGTTTCTAAGGGTAATCTCCTAATTATAGACGACGAGGGCGCGCGAGCCCGGGTGCTGGCAGATATGTTGTCGGTGCACGGCTTTGACTCTCAGATAGTCACCGATGTTGCGAACACGGCTTATTCTTTGGGCTGGGACAGTGATGTTGATGTCATTCTGTGTGAATTGGAACTGAAAAACTTCTCGTGGCAAAGCGCTCGCTTTGCCCTGCGCACCATGGACGTGCAAGTGCCTGTCATCATGCTGTGCGGCACGGCTGAAGTAGAGCCGATGATGAATGCACTGCGATTGGGCGCGGCAGATTTCTTCCTGCGCCCGGTGGATGAACGGGCCTTGATCAAGTCGTTGCAACGTTGTGTCCGGCAACGCCGGTTGCGCAGGGAATTACAGGAATCACGCGAAAACCTTGAGGCGGCGAATCGGGAGCTGCGCGGCACAGTTAAAATGTTGGAGCAGGACCAACAGGCTGGTCGCCAGGTGCAGTTGCGAATGCTGCCTAATTCACCCATGGCGCTGAGCGATTATGTCTTTAGCCACACTGTTGTCCCCTCGCTCTACCTCAGTGGTGATTTCACGGATTACTTCACGCTGGGGGATGATCATGTCATTTTTTTTATGGCCGATGTCTCTGGTCATGGCAGCTCCTCGGCGTTTGCCACGGTTCTGTTGAAAAACCTCTTTGCCCGCAAGCGCTCCGACTTTTCGCGGCGGGGGGACCCGACCATCATGGATTTATCGGCCATGCTGGGCCACGCTAATCAGGAGCTGTTAGATCTCCAGGTGGATAAATTTGCCACTATGCTGGTGGGCTTGCTTGATATGAAAAACAACAGCTTAAGTTACAGTGTGGCAGGCCATTTGCCTCTTCCGGTGCTCGTATCGGACGACGGGGCGCGCTATCTTGAAGGCGGGGGTTCACCTGTTGGCATACTGGAAGAGGCACAGTATCACGTGGAGAAAATCCTACTGCCGGAGAAATTCACACTGGCTTTGTTCTCAGACGGAATACTCGAAATTCTCCCCGCGAAAAATTTGATAGAGAAGGAAGAATACCTCCTAAAAGCATTGGCACAGGGTGCAGATGCTCCGGAAGACCTCGTTGAGCGCCTCGGACTGAATGCGTTAGCTACAGCGCCTGATGATATCGCTGCACTATTTTTGAGCAGGCGGACCTAAAT
>JAAENL010000315.1 GCA_024224435.1 Halieaceae bacterium | reverse complement strand
CCTCAGTCCAGTGCGGGTTTGTAACGCACGAGGCGAGAGGGGGAATAGCAACGTTATTGCAGTTCGAGGGCGCGCTGTCCCGCAGCACCCGGAGTGCCGCGCTGCTGCAGACCACCTTGCCCCATGTCCGGGTTGGAATTTCGGTTGAGGGCGACCGGAAGGCGGCGTTGCAGAAGGCCCGCTCCCCATTCGTGTTGTGGCATGGGCGCAGTCAGGTCTTCTGCATCAACGACGGAGACAAAACCAAACAAGGGCTGAATTCCCTTGCCGCCGCCGCCGTAGTTGTCCCACTCTGATCGAACCGCAGCGCTCAGTCGGTGCTGTTCATCGAAAGAGAGTAGCAAGAAGTTGCCCTTTACCCGCATCTCGCCCCAGTCCGCGGTCAGAAACTCAGCCCCCAGTGCGCCAAGGCTGATGCCGACAGAATCTTCGCGAATGTGCCAGTACTCCCACGCCATCAGGTAGCCGTTGTCACTGGAAGACAAGCGCATCGGCGGGCCCAGTTGACGCAGTACTGCTCCCAGTGGCGTGCCTTTCGCCGGGATCGCATCGTCTGCTAGCGACATGCCCATGTCCCAACGCCATTGGGTACATGCGCTAAGGAGCGCGCAGGTAATCAGAATGATCGCAGTCAGACTAGCCTTCATCGGCGGGCTGTATGTGCGTCGAGTACTCCATCAGTACGTCATCTTCATCGAAGAAAAACACTGCCCTGTCATAGCGAGTATCAATTTTCATACGATTATAGAGTATGAGAATCATACCTTCGCCGTCGGAATGTTCGAACAGGTAATACAGAACCGATTCATCGTCCAGGGCGATAACCTGTGATGGTGGGCCCAGTATGGCAAGCACGTCCTGACGGGTGCTTTTACCCCTTTCCAATGTTTCAGTGGCCGTGTCGCTCCAGCTCACCTCGACGCCGCGTTTGCTTTCAAATTGAACACATCCGCCTAGTAGCGTGATGCTGAGAGCGATGATCAGACTGAGTGTTTTCATGAGGGATGCACTTGGTTATTTGGCTTTGGGCAGTACAGAATAGGGTATTTACTGCTTTGTGGCTATTGTTGCGCCGAAAACCCCAAGCGTGACAAAGCTTTAGCAAGGGCGCCGGACTTCGCTATAATGGCGTCCGGCACAATAACTATTGGTGTATTCGAAAAATGTCTGAGAAAAACCGCATTCCTGCCGTTCAGGTGGGTAGCGGCGAAAAGTTTGTCAGTGAGCGTGGAGTTGCAGCCATTAAAGATGGTATCAAGGCCACCAGTGCTGACGCCGCGAGGCTTGCAAAGCCCGAGTGGTTGCGAGTGCGATTGCGCGGTGGCGCGACCTTTGAAAAAGTTCGCGGTATCGTGCACGAGCACAATCTGGCGACCGTTTGCGAGGAAGCCAAGTGCCCCAATATGAGCGAGTGCTGGAGTGCGGGCACTGCCACTATAAT
>JAAENL010000314.1 GCA_024224435.1 Halieaceae bacterium | reverse complement strand
CGCCTGGCCTGGCCACGAAGCCATGATAGCGGCCTTTGATCGGGCGTTAGTCAGTACTCAAGATGATGGGTCTCTCCAGCGTATTATCACCGAGTGGAATGAGCGCTACACCAACGTCAAGTGAGACTTTTGACAAGTACACGGAGTGCAAAAAGATAATGTTTTGTGCCGATGTTGTGCAGAGGTTCACACAAGGAGTGACTCGTCCGTGGTTGCACTACTTCACGGTGGCAGTGTTTACACCGTGCCTCCGGGGATGGGGCACAGGCTAGGCCACTAGATGACTGTGCGCGGCCATCCCTATCTCTCTCAGTCCGCCCCGTTTTTCATTTTTCTTTTTTACCCAGCAGCAGGCTCAGGCCCGTTCCGAACAGCGCGATGAGCAGGAGCAGACCCAGTACGCCGAATATCTTGTCGGGCTTTTCGTTGCCCAGCCACTGCAGGTAATGAATCTTGTACAACAGGTCAATCAGTCGGGTATCCCGTCCTTGCTGTGCGAGTGCCATACGAGACCAGTCCAGAGTGATCTCGATACCGGTATCTGTCGTTACGGCGCCATTGCGATACGCACTGATCTTGCCATAGCGCGCAAGGTTGGCAGAGATGGCATCGCCGACAAGTAGCACAATATCTTCTTCGCTGGGGTCAGGTTTGTTTTTGCCCGTTACCGGCTCAAGATGCTGCCATGTAGAACCTTGCCGGACCAGGAGATGATCTCCCAGTATCGTCCTGAAAAGGCGAACCTCGTCCCAGTGAACCTGGGGTTTGATGGAAAGCGCGTCAGGCATGGGATGCGTTTTCGGCAGCAGTGTTTCGTAGGCTTCGCCGTAGCCTGGTTTGGTCAGAAAAATGATTCCGGTGAGTGACCACAGCAGGATGGGCACTGCCACGGCGACAGCAACAACACGATGTGCTTTCGTCGCGGGCATTTACCGATTCTCATAGCGATTCAGATCGAAAATGCCGGCCTCCCGCGGAGACTGTGCACGGTATTGCGCATTCAGCTCATCAGACACCTTCCAGAAGCCCGGCTGGGTTCGACGCACACCATACGTTGTGACGAGTTGGGCGTAATCGTCCTCGCTCTGCAAGGACGCGATAGCGTCCAGGAATTGCGTGAGCTCCTTATCCTCGACCTGGAAGAATGCATTGGGGTAGGCGCCAACAAATCCCGCGGTCACCGTGAGGTAGTCCTCCTGCGGAATACGTCGCTCCGCCTCCCTGAAAATTTCCGCGTTATTGGCGAAACTATTGTTGTGCACGATGGTGTAGACCTTTGGTTCGTGCGCGGCGGACGTGACTTCAAGAAAAGACACTTCTGGCATATAACTGAACGCGGCGCTTTGTAAATTTTGCAGGTGGTCAAAGCGTCTATCTGTCACCTTGTATCGGCCCGTGTTGGCTACTTTAGTGCGATTGCGTAGCATGTTCAGAAGTTCCCGCTTTGGGTTATCGGTCTCAAAAGTGATGCCGGTCGTCCTGTCTACGGCCACCGAATCTGTCATCACGAAACGGTTTGCTTCTTTTGTCGCTTCGCGGTACCAGAAATCACGCAGTATCAGTCGATGGTCGGGTGGCAGGAAGAAAAGGAAGTTCTGCTCGCCTTCCATGCGCAGGAAGTCCATGTAGAGGCGGGTCTCCAGTTGGTGCGCGACATTGCCGAATACATCAAAACCTGCCACCAGCAAGTAGTGAATGCGTTCCAACAGGGAGTAATCGATTACCCACGTGGTGTTGGGCTGTTGACCGACAAACCCTTTTACAACCGATGCGCTGTTGTTGTGACGAAAAATTGTGAGGGCCGCGTTGTCATTGGTGCCATCTCCATCCCAGATGAACCCCATGTCAAGTCTCATACCCTCGGGGCCAAATGATTTCTTGATGTGGGCGAACTTGTCTTTCAGGAACTTGAGTTGTGACTGCGAGTAATTTCGCCACTCCATCATGGTAACCATGGCACCTCGCTTGCGATCGGCGGGGAGTCGCAAATCGCTGCTCACCTTGGCCAGAAATTCTGCGCTTTCCAGGCCGGTCGGCCTGTCGGGATTGAGAAAGACCACCCAAAAGTGGTCATCAATGACATTCAGGGCGACCTGACCTCGGCACACGGGTCCCTTGATGTAACCCATGATGGTGAAATGGGCCTCGTCCAGCATGAATCGATAGCGCGCGTTTTCCGGTAATTCGCGGAAAGTGATAAAGGGGTTTTCTGCATTCTGGCGCTCGTAGCCCGGCAGGGCTGTGACTGTGTAGTCCGGTGCCAAAAAAAGTTCACGCCAGCGCGCCATGCGTGCGTCGTTCAGTGCATAGGGCATATGGCGTTTGGCGAGCAGCGCTGTGCGCAAAGGTTGCAGTCTGTAAAAAACATCTGTTGTGCCCGGATCGCCGTATGGGCGTCGTGTGGCAATGATGTCGATGGGCTCGCCAGGCGGCGTTCGTGACCGCACGAGGTTGAAGTAGCGATCGTTTTCTTGTTCGTCGGAAAAATACAGGTTGCCGATGAATAGATGCTCATACATGTAGCGTGCCATCAGGCGTTCTTTGAGGCTTTCGCCGTTAAAGAACGTCTCCCACTGCGTGATGGCGCTTTGCAGTGCCGGACTCGGTGGCTCAACCGCGACGCCAGGGGCGCCGGAGGCCAGCCATTGGGTCATGACGCGATGGGAATCTTCATCCAGTGCGGGTAGACCATAGGGCATTCCCCAGAGCGGGTAGTCACGGGCAAACTCATCGAATTCACCGGGTTTGACGCATTGCTGTTTTCTGTCCAATCCCAGAGTGATGGCGTCCGGTAGCAGGTCGCTCTGCGGCAGGGGGTGCGCTCGCTTCAGTTCCAGCATACGATTCAAGGTGCCCTCGTCAGGCGACGTATCATCCAGCACAGGGTAAAACCCGAGTTGTCGCCACTGCTCTAACGTCTGGGCATCCTCGAAGAGCCGGGTCGGCGTTGCAGCGGTCAGGCGGGTGCCGTCGTAGACGATTTCCTTGCTGGCACCGCGTTCCGCGCCCGCGAAGGCATCAAGTTTTAGTTGACAGGGGGCGTCGTAACAGCCATGACAGACCATGCACCGCTGTTCAACGATAGTTTTCACGGCGCCTGGATAGGTAGTGTCCGTGGCTGCCGGACCGGAGACCAGGACGGCGAGAAGAAGCGAGAGTTTGAGCAGGAATCTTTTCATGGGTGAATTCTCGTGTCTTCTCCGCCCGAAAGCAAGACTGCAACACGCCGGTTATGCGGAATCTGCCTGTCTTG
>JAAENL010000313.1 GCA_024224435.1 Halieaceae bacterium | reverse complement strand
TGAACCTGGAACCGATCACTTTAATATAAGGGACCAACATAAATTGCATAAAGAGCCAAAGGCGCCATGTTCAGATTGCTGTATATTTTTCTGTCTTCGCGATCTTCACAGGACCTGTCGGTTTGATCGCATGCAGTTGAGCTGCCTTCCCGACCTGTTCATAACCTTTCAGGATCTTCTGCGGCTGATCTTCGCTCTCTATCACGTGTTCAAGCTCCCGATGACATGCAATGACATGCCCTTCGCCGGGATGGCGGTAGGGCGGATTGTCCTTTTCGCAGGTGCCGTCTTCCAACCCCAACGGGCAGCGGTTGAAGAAGGGGCAGCCGACGGCGGTAATCTCCACGCCCCGTGCAATTCCAACGGCCGCCTCGCGGGTCTGCATGGTGTCCTCGAGCCAGCCGATGCGAAGCTCGGGAACCGATGTGATCAGAAGCCGCGTATAGGGGTGGTAAGGAGGATTCAGCACCTGATCCGTCGTGCCTTGCTCAACCACGCGTCCGGCATAGAGCACCACGATTCTGTCGGAAAAAGAGGCCACCGTAGAGAGGTCGTGGGTGATAAATACAATAGAGACGCCTGTTTTCTCGCGCAGCCTTGTCAGTAACTTTATGACATTTTCTCCGACAATACTGTCGAGCGCCGAAGTCACCTCGTCGCACAGCAGAATATCCGGTTTTGCGGCGAGATGGCGTGCGAGATTGACGCGCTGTTTCTGACCGCCGGAAAGCTCCATCTGGTATCGGTTGCCAAATTCGACGGGCAGTTCCACCAGCTTTAATAATTCTGCAACCCGTTCACGTTTTTTCTTG
>JAAENL010000312.1 GCA_024224435.1 Halieaceae bacterium | reverse complement strand
GTAAGTTAATATCGGCCGCAGACTTTCGCGCAGATCACGGACCCACTGGGACGAGCCGTTACTCACAGTTGACGCTTGTAGCGCTGCTTGCAGGTTCGCCGCGTCTGTCTCGACGTGCGCCACCTCGAGATCGAGCGCCCCTTTTTCTCGGGCCAGCATCATCTCCATTTCAATCGTTTTGCGTTGCTCTGCAACCATCGTGACCTCATGGGATAGGTCAAGTTTCTTCTCCTGCCATCCCATGAACTTACTGAACCCCGCACCAACCAGGCCAAATAGCCCCCCTGATGCAGCATTTAAAGCAGCGTCTAATACGTCAAGCATCGGTTATCTCCAGTCGAAAAGGCTCGAAAGCCAGAACCCGTTCAAATTTGCGCCTGGCCGGTATCGATGCAAGCACCGCCTGTTGTCCGTACAGCCGCCCGCGCCGTGAGCCTAGCAACAAGCAACCAGCGCTGTTGGTCTTGTAGCCCTTGAATCGATCGCCCGCGACGTTGCCGTGGTGAAACAGGACAAAGCTCCGACCCTCAACGCCTGTGACTTCGTAACATTTGCCATATTTCGGGCTGATCCTGCGCTCAACATCATAGCCACCGGCAGGAATGCACGACCGGTTAGGCGCATTGTCGCGCCAGGGTAGCTCGATCGTGTGCAAGTAATCGCCCGCAAACGTAAGCAGCCCGAGCGTTCCCTCGTCGCTTGTGTGCGTGCGTGTGAGGTTCACTATCACGCGGTTCGCTCCCATATTTCGTCTTTGATGCTCATTCAATCTTAGACCTGTAACGGGCGCCTATGGCTTTTTGCCATAACGAACTCATGCTTTGTACTCCGTAATTGTGATGCCGGATGCCATCACACCACCATGCCTTCTACTCCCATTCACCCCGTTGAAAGTCGTCGTTCCTGAGCCATTGGCACCACCGCGCACCATGAACGCTATTTGGTTGGTTGTACCAGCAGTCATCCAATAAGTGAGCACTAGGTTCGCCGGGGCGAGAGACAGCGTCGGGGTTGACACACAAGCCAGGGCATTCGTGATGCCATCTTGGAATAAACCTATTGATAGCGCTCGGCCATCGTCGGAATGAGACAAATTTGCCACCACATCAACCCTTAAAAGGTTGGTTGCATGTGTGGGGTAAAAGAGTTTTTGCATGAATAGTCCCCCTTCACTATCGGTGGGGATGACGTTATCGAATGAAAAAATGTAAGTGCTTGTAGCCAATTCCCCATCCTGCTCATTCACTACTTGAACAACAACACCACTTGCCGCTTCGGCCTTTTGCGCCCAGTGGTAGGCGCTATATTCGCCTGCGGCAACCTCAATATCTTCGTCCTGTTGCGCCCAGTTATAGGCGAGATCAGCGCTTGCGGCAGCTGCAATCGCGTTGTTTGCTGTAGCAGTGACGTTCGTATTGAACGTGGTCGCATCGATGCCGGTCGACTCCTGCCCGTCCAATGCTGCATTATACATGATGACCGTGTTTGCCTGCGGCGAGCCAAGATCGTAACCGTCAAGCTGCGTGTCGATCG
>JAAENL010000311.1 GCA_024224435.1 Halieaceae bacterium | reverse complement strand
ATGGCCTGCAAAGGTTCGACGGGTAGCGGCGTAACGCTATCACTCAGCATTGATACAACGATTGCCAGGATCCGGTCGGTGCAGTTACCAGAATGGCTGGCAGAGGCCGTTGATTTTACCGGGCTCGGCAACACGGACTGGATGTGTTTCGTACCTGGGAACCCGGCAGACCCTGGGAGCTTTACGGCCGAGTTGTTCTTTGATTCGGAGATTGCTATTCCGACGATCAATTTGGTACAGGTGGCCACGTTCACGTTCCCTATTCAGACCACTGGGAACACCACTAACGCAACGCTGACTGGCACCGGGTTTGTTACCGGACTGGGCTGGCCGAATGCTGCTGTGGGTGAGCCAATGCTACAAAGTCTGACGTTTAAATTCGATGGCGGCGCAACGCCACCAGCGTTCACGCTTGAGGCAGCTTAGTGAAAGTTGAAGTGAAACCGCATAGAGCACGGGACATCATCTCCAAAGCGGAGCTGGATACCGGTATCTATGCGGTGCATGTGGACGGGCATCTGGCTGGCTTCGTTGGGCACCAGCCGGGTGCTCGTATCATGCTGCACAAGCGATTCTCACCGATGGAATTGTTTGACATTGAGCGGATGGTAAAGGCCCAACTAGAAAAGACGCAGACGGTAGAGGGCATTGTGCAGGCTGCCGACCCAGTGATACCTGAAAAGAGGGACGAAACTTTCGATGACTTTGACTAAAGCGGCGCTGTTGGAGAAAGCTAGCGGACGTTTTGAGTGGGTGGACGTGGCAGGGTTTGGAAAGGTAGGCATCCGTTCCTGCCCACAGATCCAGTTATCCCGTAGACAGGTGAGCTATTGGGACGCTGCGAATAACCGGGTGGATCAGGATGAGCAGGCGAAAGCTAACATCCACTCGCTAATTGATCAGGTGATGATCAGCGAGACTGAGCCGATGTTTGGAGAGGATGATTTTGGGGTGCTGGCCGCACTGGATGGTGAGAAGCTAAACGGGCTGTACGATGCCATCGCTAAGTTCAACGGGGACCAAAAAAAAGTCTCGGACGAATACAGCGATACAAGCAAGAGCTGAACCGGAACGACAGGTTTTACTGTGCTGTAAAGGTTTGTTGGGAGTTGGGGATAGACGACCCCATTTATTGGATGAACCACACAGACCCAAAGGTACTGGATCTGTGGGTGGCGTGGGTGAGTAATGAGAACGAAGCATCGGACAAGGGGCCGATGATGCCGGCCGAGCAAGCGTTCGGGAACCTCTTTGGAAAGCTAAAGGCCGAGAATGGGAACGCAAAAGCGGCTACTAAGCTACACCATCGAAATGGACAAGGATCTAGCTGAACTGCTAGACGACAAAGTGGTCACGATGTCTCAGCTTTCTACGCTGGAAGTGGCCGTCAATCTCAAAGAGCGTATGGTGTCCAACCTCAGCGAGCACCAGTCAGAAAACACTGGCACAGCGCTGGCACGCTCGGCACGTGCTAAAGAGGTGAGGGAACGGTACGGCCCTACACTCAGCGAACAAGTGAATATCCGTAAAGAGGATGGCGGTTATTCGGTGGGCCTGGCTGGTCACGTGCAGTGGATCGGCCAACTACTTGAGTACGGAAACGATCAGGTATTCTGGGGCAATAAAACCGGTGGCACTGATGAGCCAAAGCCGTGGATGCGCCCGGCTGCTGATGCGTTACAAGACAGAGCAGCCGATCTAGCGGCAAAGAAATTTAGAGAGGAGAACCGACGTGGCTGATGCAGGGGTAATGAGGATCCGAGTGGTAGCAGATACCACCCAGGCCGAGCGTGAAATCGAGCGTACCGGTGAGAAAATAGAAAAGGTGCAGAAGCGGGTGGACTCTACCACCGGGCTGGTGGAGTCCACGAATAAGCTAGGCCAGGCAAGCATCAGTGCAGCGATGACTGGCGTACAGGCTGCTGGCATGTACCGATATCGCAAGCAGATAATGAAAGCAGCTAAGGGTGGATTGCTGGCCAAAGCTGTTGGGATTGGTGGCACTGGCGGTGCTAGTGCTAGTGGGCTCGGCCGTGTAGCGATGATGGCCAGCAACCTGAACCCGGTGCTGAAACTTGGGGCAACGCTGGTTGTTCTCAGCGGGTTAATGAAGAACCGAAACAAGACAGCCGCAAAGAGTACCGAAGCAACGAACAGTCTAACTCGGCAACTTGGGTACATGCGGGAGGCAACTAGGCTTCATACTGCCGAAGTGGCCAAAGTAACGCAGGAATCCATGAGGACTCGGGAGGGGCTGAAGGGTGCCCAAGTAGCACGTCGAGCCGCTGCTGATCCCCTGCGCCGTGGGCTGGCCTATCAGCGGCAGAGAATGGAGCAGATGGGCACGCTGATTAGTGGCTTCCAGTCAATGCAGTACACAGCACTGCAAGTAAGCAAGCAGGAACTAGACGAACAGCGGAAAGCACGTGATCGGTACGTTGGGCAGATGTACGCACCTTATAAAGCGATGGGAAATAAACTGTTGCAATGGGGCGTCGGAGTGCAAACGAAAGTTGGCGAATCAGCCACTCAGCCAACGCAGGCTGGGCTGTGGCTACGCACCATCGGCATGGCTCTACCCTGGATCGGCAAGTACGTAGCGGCCGATACACTTGCAAGGTTTCAACCGGCACAGTCTGAGGGATTCGCTAGCGGCAATATTGCTGCGCTGAATGCTCAGCAAGCCGGCGACGCATTATTCCGGTTACAGATGAGGGGACCAGCAGCAACCACGGCCGGGATCCCAACCGTCAGACCCGGCACAGCCGCAGGGCATACTTTCCGGGTGAGGCAGGAACGTGAGGAACTACAACGGGAAGCCACTAGAGTCTGGCAGGATAGGATCCTGGCTCTAATGGAAATCCTGGTGAAAGAGGGTGCGATGGACAGCGAAGCGCTGGCACGTACCGAGCTGCAATTCAATCGACCAGTAACGGTAGGGGTAGAGTAATGGCACTGGCCTTTGAGATTAAAGAAACCGAGCGTACCGCCGGCACGATGGGCAGCCTTGGCCCAAAGAGTATCCAGAACAGCCAGTTAGTGACCTGGGAGATACGGGCCTACGATGACGATCCGGGTGAGGAATTGATGCCCGACCAGATCACCGAACAGCAGGTACTGGAATTGACCACTGACGGTACACCAACCTCCTCAGATGGCTGGTCAGTCTGGGCGATACCACGGGTAAATGAGGATGTGCTGACGCTGATCAAAGCTGACACAGACTTCCAGGTACAGCCGTGGCTTTACTGTGCAGCAAAGCGAGTAGTACGCAACGAAAAAAACCGGCTGATGTTCCGGCTGACGGCCGAGTACACCACGGGAAACCGGCGGGAGATATCTGAATCGGAGCTATACCCGATTGCTGTGCCAGCAGATAAAGACGGGGTGCCGTTCCTGCGTGAGTACATCTACAGCATGGATGAAACTGTGGTATGGGAGGAGTACCGAAGCGGTGGCGATCCCCAGGTAGAGCTGCGTCTACCGACAGGCAGCCAATATGATGAGCCGTTCATGCGTAAGGTGCCAAAGCAGACGATCCGCCAGACGCAGTTTGAGGAAATCGGATCAGAGGAAACGCTACACAGTCATATCAAGGACAGGCTGTTTAACGTCAATTCTGATAATTGGCCAGACTCTAACAACCCCCTCCTGGGGCCACCCAGGTGGATGATTACATCTATCGACTACCAGAAAACCCGAATACTCGATGATGCAGCGCAGTACATCGAGGGTTACATGATGACGTACATCCTGGAATACAAAACTGAATCGCCAGCGAGTGACCCCATCGACGGTGGCTGGTGGGATACTCGGGCACTGATCGACTATTACGAGCTAACCACTGGTGGCGATCTGAATACGAAAGTGGCTGTGTTCGATCCCAACGGTGGCAACGCCATCATCCAGATCAACCTAAATGAGGATGGCACCAGACGAGAATACAGCGAGGGGCTGATCTACAAGTCATACGAGATACAACCATCGCAGTCCTTTAGTGCATTTCTAAGAACATGACCAACTACGCATTTCGGCGGAAACGGGACGCACAGAACGCTGCTTCCATTTCTAGACAGCGGCCACCGTCCACCATAGGGAAACCAGATAACCCTGGGCGTGGCTCGGCATGGCTGGCCATCGCACCATCTGGCGGGATCCCCAAGCGTGAGACTCAGCCGGGTACAGCCAATTGTGAAATATTCAGCGTGGTGAATGGTGAGCTGGTGCCAGTGCCCAGTGGTACCGGCACGCTAACCATTGCTGTTTATAACCTTGCCGATTCAGCCATTGCCGAGGGTGACATTACCCCGGTCTGGCAGGTGGGCGGGGTGTTTGTTTCCAACGGCCCAGCGGCGATGAGCTGCGAGGAGATATGCGAGAAGTGTGCGCCGTTCGCCACAGAGAATGGTGGGTGCGCACCGCTACCGGGAAATTGTTGCCCGTTGTCGATGTGTGAGTGGACGGGTGCAGCTATCAGTAACGCTGTGCAGCAAAACCGAGGGTCACAGTTTGCACCCTCTACCTACTGGGACGAGGAAGTTGATATCTGTTCGTTTAGTGTGGAGTTTGCTAACGAACAGGGAGAGAACGACCCAAATAAGTATGCGGAGAAAATAGAATATCTGGTCGATTATGGCTGGGTTCTTAAGTGGCTTGGGTCTGGTGACGATGACACGCTTTGGCTGCGAGAATATCCGAGCCGAAGTGCTAGCCCGTGCTCTGGATCCTTCCAACTCACAGAGGGTGGGCAGCGTGACCCAGCATTACCTGGGCATGCTTTCGATCCGGTTACTTTCGATGTGACGGGCGTAGATTGCGAGGGGTGCTGTCAGAACGATGACTGTGCCTATGCAAAGGATCATATAACTGGGCTGCTGGTAGACTTTGGAGGCGGCAGGACGTTTACCCAGAGCGGCGAAAGTTACTTGGCTTCCGGTGCTCCGTGCGAGTGGACCGTGCCGATCACCGATTCAGACGCAGTGGAGACAACCGTAACGGTCACCAGGCAGTCCGCCATCATATGGACGGTAGGCTACACGTTCGGTAACTGGCGAAACAACAATTCCCCAGGGTGCGGAGGTACGGTAGTTTGTGATCCCAACTTTGGAACCACTGGCACAGCAACTTTTGACTCGAATGGTGCTGCTTGTGAAACCGGCACTTTGTTCCTGGCAGCCAACCCAGACCTAAAAAGCGGCAAAGGGTGCAAGTGTAACGATGCAACTGGCATCATGAACAAGCTACCCGTCCACAGGCTGCTTACTAAATTGGATCTACTGACCCGGCTATTCCACCGTGACGGTGGGCCATCCAAAGCAGACATCAGGCAAAGACTCGAGGAATTTCTAAGTGGCCAAGAATCTTAACTACCGGGCTGGTGCTGCCGATCCAATCTCGTTTGCGCAGGTAGACGACAATTTTGATGCACTGATGCACTATAGCGGCGTCTGGGCAGCCGGCACCTACACCCGTAACGAAGTGGTCAAGTACCAAGGTGGCGTCTACGTCTGCACCGCTGCGAGCACCATCGAGACACCGTACGAGGGGCTGCTAACTGACTGGGATCTGATCGGCACCACTCCGGGCCGTGGTGCGATGAACCTAGAGACCCCGTACGCTGGCAGTGACATCACCGCCACCTACCAGCCGATCATCTTCGACACCGACTACGGTTTTGAGGTGGGGCTAGAAACAACACCAGCCACTGGGGAATTCAAAATTCTGCACCCCGGTTTGTGGACAATCAGCTTGCTGATATCTATCGACCATAACGAAAGCAACAGCGGCCGTAGCGTACGGGTGAGGCTGCGCAACGTCACAAAGGGCATCTCTGGGTCTGGTGCTAGCGTTCCGATTGGTAGAAACCAGCCGGGTACGCTGCTTTCGTTCTCGCTGCCAGCCCAGGTTACGCTCGATGGCGTGAACGCAGCGGGTGGCTTGGGCGATTCGTTCCGGTGGGAACTAGGCGGTGGGGATACGGTTACTGACGTATTCTGGGACAGTGCCGAAACTAGCTTGGTCCAATCTTCAGCAGTTTGACCCCGTAAAACACGGTGTTTCTTGGCTGTCTGAAAAGAATTCTCAAAAAGTGTGTAGGTATCTATTGACCCTACCGATATCGTGTGTATATTTAAGGCATAACACAAACACGACACGCACAGGACACGACACGATGAAAACCGAAACTAAAACAGACGAGCCAGGAATCTTGGCACAACTGGCTACCCTCGGCGGCGTGCTGGCACTGGCACAGATCATTCCTGTTTTCGGAGTGCTGCTGGCTGGTTTTGGAATATTCTCGTTGCTGGGTGATGTCTTTGGCCCAAAGAAGGATAAGCATGAAACAGAGCGAACGGCGCAACCTCAGCCAGCCCGCAGAATGGTGGGCTGAGTTTGAGGCGACAGCAGCAAAGAGCAATAAGACGCTCAGCGAGTGGATCGGCGATTGCTGCCGATCCTGTTTACCCAAGACAAGACAAGACAAGCTACCGACCAGAACACTACGTGGACGACCAAGTAATGACCCAGCCAGACCTATTTGACTTTGGGGGCTACGAGCCTAAGCGTGCTCGAGACACAGACCCCCAGACCAGCCAGCAGGCAGCTACTGAGTTTGCCACCAAAGCGGCACAGCACAAAGCAGCGATGCTAACGGCCATTCGAGCCAAGCCTAAAACAGCACGGGAAGCAGCCCGGGAGTGCGTTACAGCGTACGGTGGAGACTTTGAGAGCTACCGTAAGCGGTCGGGTGAGCTGAAAGCTGCCGGGCTGGTCTACGTGGTGCAGACTAGGCGCTGTGCTGATTCCGGCCGAACGGCCGAGGAGTTAGCGGTGCGATGGTAATTTGCAATGGGCGGGGCTGCTGGAATTGTGTGTGCGATAGGTGCGAAGCTACGAGAAAGGAGCTAGATATGGTGCGAGAAAACACGGATGACCGGGGGAAGGACACCCCGGTCGCCACGGATGGCTGGGGAGTGGTTTCCCGGCTGAGCATTTACATCTCAAGTGTTAGATCGGAGGTGGAGGAGGAACTACATCACGCTACGGATCCAATGATCCTGGCCTGTGATTCAGAGAAATTGACGCTGCTGTTACAGATCCAGCGGTTTTTGTACGACGAGCTACTTAACGTACGACAAGCTACGATCAATCAATTACAGAAAGACTTAGACAATGAGAGTAAGTGACATTTTCCACGGCGATTCGCTTAAAGCCGCAGACTTGAAAGAAAAGGACGTAACGCTAACCATCGAGGGATGGGCGCTGAAAGAATTCGAGACAGACGGCCGAGCCGATAAGAAGATCGAACTACGGTTTACCGAGACGGATCGAACGCTGGTGCTGAATAAGACCAACGCCGGCACGATTGTGGAGCTGCTGTCCGAGGATGACTTGGATCGGTGGGTGGGTGCTAGCGTTACCATCTTTCCAACGCACACTGACTACGCTGGTAAGCGGGTGGCGTGCATTCGGGTCAAGGCGGCGTTTAGAGAAGAAACGCCAGCAGACAGCCCGTTCTAGTTGACACGGGCCGAGAGGCTCGTATAGTGGATGTGTCGGAGTGATGCCCGGCACTAAGAGACCTAAAAGCCTTTGGCGATCCCCTGTGCATCATCCGTGTAAAAACGGAGGGGATTGCCAAAGGCTTTTTTCGTTGGGGACGTGAGAACGTT
>JAAENL010000310.1 GCA_024224435.1 Halieaceae bacterium | reverse complement strand
TGGGTCAGATAACCTATCCATTATCGGTCGAAGTCGCGGCCAAAAGCTGGTCATAGGGCGCGATTTCACGCGAGAACGGCTGCCAATTCACAACAGGGAATATCACTATCGCCAGTACGAACAGGCTTTCAGCCAGCCTAATGGGCAGGTCAATATCCGCATGGTCGAATGGGCCTGTGAGCGAGCGAGCAAACTGAATGGAGACCTACTCGAGCTCTATTGCGGTAACGGCAACTTTACCCTTCCGCTATCGCAACACTTTCACCAGGTCATAGCGACCGAGGTCTCCAAAACGTCGATTCGCGCCGCGCGAGCCAATGTGGAAGAAAATCATATTCGCAATATACACATGGTGCGGATGTCCGCGGAAGAGACCAGCGAGGCCCTGCGCCGTGTGCGCACTTTCCGTCGCTTGGCCGCCCTACCCCAGCCGCTCGATCAGTACAACCTGGATACGCTTTTCGTGGATCCGCCACGCGCAGGGCTGGACGAACAGACCACCGATATGGCGAAGAATTTCTCGAACATTATCTACGTCTCGTGCAACCCCGACACGCTGGCAAAAAATCTTCACACGTTTGACACGACCCACACCATCGAGCATTTTGCACTATTTGATCAGTTCCCCTACACGGACCACATGGAATGCGGTGTGCTGTTGCAAAAAAGACACCGCAAAATGCCTAGTGGCGCACACCGAATGACAGCAACCCGCGCCCCAGCACCTCATCCAGACGAACAGCATCATCGGCGTTAATATCAAGAGAGCGCAACCCGAGATCGCGGTAAAGCTCACGCTTGCGCAGTTTGCCTGACAGCTGGCCTACTGGCACATCTGCCTCCCAACAATCGATATAAACCTGTCCTGACGGCACATAAAAGTCTGCGCATATATCTTCTTCCACAGGCAAATTTCGCTGCACTGCATGGACCAGTTGGGCGAGATACAGCCAATCGCAAACGCGTGTTTGCAGTGCTGAAGCCAGGACATGCCCGTCGATACCTCTACAGGTACTGAAGTGATCGGCCGGGGCCGCGAAAAGATCTTGCTCAGCGTCAGCCCCCGCCGCCATAACGTCAACCTGGCCCCCCTGTCGATTTAACTCCCGATGGACGACCGGGTTCTCCATTAACTCGTTTGGCCATGTCACATAAAGCCCGCCGGTAGAGGTGCTTTCCTCCTGCAGGCCGCCGAGTTTGCCGCCCTGTTCGGTAAGCTCCCATCCCATGATGGTGTGCTTCTGCAAACCCAGCTCAGCAAGCACTCGATTCATCTGACGGGTGTTAAAATGCGTGTAATGACGGCATAGC
>JAAENL010000309.1 GCA_024224435.1 Halieaceae bacterium | reverse complement strand
TCGTGTGTGTGATCCACCAGCTGATGACTTGGCATCAGTGCGGCAGCGTGCACCAGCAATTCTACCTGGCCCAGCGCGGCGTTCACCTGGGCCACCTTGGCCTGTACATCCTTCAGGTCGGCGATGTCACAGTGAAAGGCCGTAATATTGTCTGACTCTGCCGCAGTGTCTTCGAGGCCCTGCTCATTGACGTCAAAGATCGCGACCTTGGCCCCCCGCCCGGCCAGACGCCTGGCGCAAATCTGGCCCATGCCGCTGGCGCCACCCGTTACGATAGCCACTTTGTCGGTTACATCAATCATAGCCACTCCGCATTTCTTTATTCTGTGTCGAGACGCACAGTCTGCGTTTTGCCGTGGCGCTGGGCAACCCCTGATTAGGGTAAAGCCGCAGTATGAAGCGGACGCAGGGTCCGGCTCTACGCCCCTCTTGCTCGGCGGCTCACTCGGCTATGTGCGTTAGGGGTAGGTTGGTTTTTTGCACCACGCGGCGCAGTTCAAAGCTGGAGTGAACCCCGGTGACCCCCTCGATACGGGTCAGCTTGCCTAACAGAAAGCGCTCGTAGTATTCCATATCGGGCACTACGGCTTTGAGCAGGTAATCCGAGCTTTGCCCGGTCACTACCGCGCACTCAAGCACCTCTGGGTAGCTGACGACCTCCGACTCGAAGGCCTCAAAGCGATCTGGCGTGTGCCGATCCATGCTAATACCTATATAGGCAGTGAGCTTCAAACCCAGCTTGGTTTGGTCCAGCAGCGTGACATGTCCCCGGATGAGCCCTGAATCCTCCAATCGCTTTACCCGTCGGGAACAGGGCGTCGGTGAGAGGCCAACGTTGTCTGCCAGTTCGAGGTTGCTTATGCGGGCGTTGAGCTGCATTGCTTCAAGGATTCTGCGGTCGGTACGATCAAGTTTCATCAGGTTAGCTCCCTGGCACACAGATGGCTGACATAATATTAGAGAATATCACTAAAAAAACTGTTATCAGTAGATATAAATTGCTACTTTTTGTCCTAAATGCGCGTTATTTGCAATTAATCACTCCGCCAAGAGGCCTATACTACGCCTCCGGCCGATACGCTACCTGCAGCCGGGTTATCTCGCTGGGTTACCCACCTAGCGGGATGCAGTGAGACCTCAAAAGGGTCTGAATCCCGGGCAGGTGGCGGGCCTATTGACCAAGACAATGCCGAGGCAGAGCGCTATGAACAGCTTTAATCACCGCAAGTACCAGGCATTCAAGCCTATTGCGAAACCCGACCGCCGCTGGCCGGATCGTGTTATCGAACAGGCTCCCCTGTGGTGTAGTGTTGACCTGCGCGATGGCAATCAGGCGTTGGTGGAGCCCATGACCGCGCGGCAGAAGTCCGAGCTGTGGGATCTCCTCATTAAAATAGGCTTCAAAGAGATAGAGGTGGGTTTTCCGTCCGCCTCCAGCCATGACTACAATTTTGTGCGGGAACTGATTGATCAGGATCGTATTCCCGATGACGTGACCGTACAGGTATTGACTCAGGCCCGGCCGGATCTGATTGAAAAAACATTCCAGGCGCTCAAGGGTGCGCGGCGAGCGGTTGTGCATGTGTACAACTCCACCTCCACGGTGCAGCGGGAGCAGGTGTTTGGCCTTGACCGAAAGGGAATCGTTGATATCGCCGTCAAGGGCGCCACCCTGATAAAAGAGTGCGCGAAGCAACATCCAGATACAGAGTGGATATTTGAGTACTCACCGGAGAGCTTCACTGGCACCGAGCTCGATTTCGCCGTAGAAATATGTGATGCGGTTAGCGCAGTCTGGGAACCGACACCGGAAAAGCCTGTGATCATAAACCTGCCGGCGACGGTAGAGATGAGTACGCCCAATGTGTATGCAGATCAAATCGAGTGGTTCTGTGACAATGTCGCCAACCGAGAAAGCCTTTTGATTTCGCTGCACACCCACAATGATCGGGGCTGTGCGGTAGCAGCCGGCGAATTAGGGGTCATGGCCGGCGCCGACCGGGTAGAGGGCACGTTGTTGGGCAATGGCGAGCGCACCGGAAACATGGACATCATCACCATGGCGATGAACCTGTACAGTCAGGGCGTTAATCCCCAGCTGAACCTGGAGAATACCGATGAAATCCTCAAGACGGCTAGGGAGTGTACGCAATTACCCGTGCATCCTCGTCACCCTTGGGTGGGTGAGTTAGTGTTCACGGCTTTCTCTGGTAGTCACCAGGATGCTATCAAGAAATGTCTGGCCCGGCGCGATGAGCGCGAGCCGTGGGAGGTGGCCTATCTTCCTATTGATCCGAAGGATATCGGGCGTTCGTACCAAGAAGTGATAAGAATCAACAGCCAATCCGGAAAGGGCGGTATCGCCTTTGTACTGCAGCGAGATTTTGGTTTGGAGCTGCCTCGTTGGTTGCAGATTGACTTCAGCCGCACTGTGCAAGCGCATGCGGAGGCTCAGGAAACGGAGGTCGGCTCGGCAGAAGTGTTTGCTTTGTTCGAGAAGACCTATCTGTCTTCAAAGGGCCGGTGGCAGTTGGGTAATTACCAGGTCAGCCGGGAGGATGCGGTAGACAAGTTGCAGGTACAGCTGCAAGAAGGATCAACCTCACACACACTTACCGGCACGGGCAACGGCGTGGTGGCCGCGTTTGTGGATGTGATTCAGGATTTTACGGGCAAACACATTGTCCTCGTCGAATACAACGAGCACGCGCTGAGTCACAGTGCAGATGCCGAGGCAATATGCTATAT
>JAAENL010000308.1 GCA_024224435.1 Halieaceae bacterium | reverse complement strand
GTCTTCGACCCAGCCCCGTTTCTCCCACTGCTCGTAGTTGTTGACCAGATCGGGGAGCAGGTCGGAGATGAATTCATCGTTGGGGTTCACCTGATGGGCCGACCAGGCGGAGCCGGCCGGCCAGAATGAGTAGTTGCGGGGTTGCGCGCCGGGGTGGCGCATCCAGAAGCGGACGTAATCGCGGACATAGCGGGGGTTGTTCAGCCAGCGCACGTCGTTGATCTGGTGTCCGGCCGGGCAGGCGATGCTTCCGTAGGCTCCCGACCAGAACGGCCGGTTTGAGAACTCAGTAAAGGCATATCCATAGTTTGGATTTCCGTAAACGAAGTGGCGGGTGACCAGCTCCCAGCGGTAGTAGTAGGTGGTGTTGATCTCCTCGTCCGGGCAGTCGAAGAAGGGGATGTTATTCTCGAACCATTCGAAATCGCGGTTCACCCAGAAGTCCTGTGCTTCGAGCTGTCCGCGCTTGTCGAGCAGCCCGCCGCGTGCGTCCGGGGACGCGAGAAAAAGCAGTGAGATCGCGAGGGTGAGTCTGGGGATGTCCATTGTTGTGCGGGCGGTTAAAAAAATCGCAATGATTTCATTGCTGTCTCTCGGATGGAAGGTTGTGAATGAGGGTTACGGGGCGATTTCCTATCAGTTTGATCTTACATTCATCGGGGAAATGCCCACCTACTTGAGGTTCATCAAGTAGTGTAGCAGATCGAGAAGCTCGTCGCGGCGAAGGCTGCCGGTCAGGCCCGGCGGCATGATCGACACGCCACTTGAATCAACGTTGGCGATCTGATCGCTGGGAACGCTGGTAATCTTTCCCGTCGCATCACGTAGCTGGACCTCGCTTTTCGTTTTGCGATGTAGCGTGCCGACGCGGACTTCTTTGTTCTTCAGAGTAACGACGACGCTCTCGTAGCCTTGCTTGATTTGTCTACTGGGATTTAGCAGAGATTCCAGCATGCCTTCCGGCACCATGTGCGTGGCCAGCCCCCCGAGTGCAGGGCCAAGCTGTCCGCCTTTTCCCTTGATGGCGTGACAGGAAACACAGGCAAGTGCCGGACGGTTATAGAGTGCCGCGCCGCGCTTGAAATTGCCCAATTTTTCTGCATCGCTCAAGAGGGCGGTGCGTTCCTCTTTGGACAGGTCGACGTTGACCGCTTGTAGCGAGCCGGCACGGGTCAATGCCGTGATCGTCGCGGTGAGATCCAAGCCTGTCGCCTGCGCGATACGGATACCGGCAGCGGCAATATCCGCTTCCAGTTTCGCGTCGGAGAGTGCGTTGACCAGCGTAGCTGGGCCATCTTTACGGCTGTAATAACTGATGAAAATGGCCTCTGCATCCGAGCCTTTGGTCAACTTGCTCAGCAGGGATACGGCGGTCTTCGCAGCCGCGGCCGGTTGTAATTCAGCCCAGGCCGCCGTCGCCGTGACGCGAACAGCCTGTTCGCCGCCGCCGTCCGCGATCTGTTGCAAGGCCTTAAGCTGCCCCATTCCCAATAGCGCCCGCCCTACGACAAGACGCTCTGTCGCGGAGGTCTTGGTGCTAGCGGCGCGCTCCACGAGGACTTGCTGATTCGCCGTCGACTTCCAGCGTCCCGCCAGTTCAGCGGCCGGCAAACGTACTTTTTCGTCATCATGCTGCAGCATGGTTGCCAGGGCACCGGTGTCCGTCGGCATCGCCTTGTTGCTGCGCGATACGTCGGCCAACACCTGCAGGAGTTCGACGTCCGAGTTTTTGGCGGCGAGGGAAAAGACCATCGTCATTTCGTCTTGACCTCCCAAGGTCGCGACGATGCGACAGGCGTTAGTGCGATTACCCACTTTGCCTTCGCGAATGAGTGCCACTAGCGGGGCCAAAGCACGCCGGTCGCTGGCAATACTGAAGGCAAGTGTCATGCGAGGGGCCTGGCCCTCAAACACGTCCTGGCCGGCCTGCAATGCGGGCAGCCATAGTTTCTGCAGCTCCCGGGCAGTCAGGCGAAGCGAATAAGCAAGGAAGGTATCGGTGGGATGATCAACGGCACGCATGGCCACGATGAATGCCTCGAGCGTGCCAACCTCACGCAAGGCGTTCACCGCTTCCAACCGAACGCGCGGATGCTGATCAACGACGGCTCTTGCGAGCATGTCCATTGCATCTGGAACGTCGTCAAACCAGTGAGAGATCATGCGTGTTCCGGCTGCGCGTGTTTGGTGGCTTCTGGCCTTGCAGACTCGCCTCAGCAAGCCCGAATCCGGTGCCATCAAACTTCCGCGTAGCCACAGGGTTTCAAGCAGGTGGTGTTCAAATTTTGGGTCGGCGGAATCGAGCGCATCGATCCAGCGGGTCAGTTCCGGCAAAACAGCATCCCCGCCCCGATCGGCGAGTTCGCGTTTGGCATGCCGGCGCGTGTATTGTTCTGGGGCCTTGAGATGATTAAGTAAGGTGGCGACCGGCGCGCCGGCGATAAGCGGACGTTTGACCAGCGGACGATTCTTTGCAGTGATACGCCAGATGCGGCCCTGGCTCTTGTTGCGAGCCGGGTGATAAAAATCCACCTCGCCGTGACCCAAAATAGCATCGTAAAAGTCGAGAACGTAAATGGCGCCGTCGGGGCCAGTCTTGATATCCACGGGCCGAAAGGCACGGTGGCTGGACTTCAGGACGGTTTCGACTTCGCGCGCCGTGTAGCCGCTGTCCTTTTCTTTTATCTCGTATCGGACGGTCCGGTTGGCGCGAAAATCGTGGGCCAGCAAGCTCCCTTGCCAGTGGTCGGGAGCATGACTGCCGGAAACGAACTCAGCAGCGGTGTTCTTCGGTTTTCCGGTCATGATCATTCCGCCCAGCGTCTCCTTAACATTGACTGCCATCCCGTAGGCTACACCAGGGAAGCAATAGTGCGGGCCTTGCCAACCGGCGCCATCGGTCGAAAAAGACTGGCCCCAATAATCAAAAGCGAAACCCCATGGGTTGGTCATTCCCCGTGTATAGATATCGAGCTTTTCGGTCTCCGGTCGGAAGCGCCAGACACCTCCGCCATTGAGGCGCCGGGGTCCCCAAGGAGTCTCGACAAAGCTGTTGATGTAGATCGCTTGGGAAAAGTAGAGCTCTCCCCAGG
>JAAENL010000307.1 GCA_024224435.1 Halieaceae bacterium | reverse complement strand
TGCAGCCACGAATCCGGAGGTTACCCCCGTTGCAGTAGATCCCGCCGCCGTAGTTGGCAGCGTTGTTTGAGATCGTGCAGTCAGTCAGTACGCTATCCCACAGAAAAGCCCCGCCGCCTCCGCTACTGGCGGTGTTGTTGGTGATGGTGCAGTCTGTGATCGTGGGGCTGCTGCTGTACCAGCAGTAGATCCCGCCGCCGTCGTCTTCCCACCAGTCAATGTCACCATCACCGTTGTAGTCATACTCGACGCCAAAACCATTGGTAATCGTAAACCCATCAATCACGGTGGCATTCGTTTCACCTTGGTAGCAGGCAATCCCACGCCGGGCGTTCTGCCCGTCGATGATCGTGACCGCAGCACCATCCGTTGAACGCAGTGTGATGGCCTTGGCCTTCATGTCAACGACGTGGCCGTCCTGAGTATCGGTATACGTCCCCGGCGCCACCAGAATCTCGTCACCGTTGCTGGCGGCATCCACCGCGGCTTGGATCGTGGTGTAGTCCGCAGGCACATTGATCGTCGCGGCGGTTGTCACACCACACACGAGCAAGGCCATCATCGCTGCTGCAACTCGCATCATGTCATCTCTCCCTCGGGGCATCGAGTCCCCGCATCACCAGAAGGTAGCACCTGTGGCCGGTGGATCAAGGGTGCGATGGTGTACTGGGTCACATGAGCCGAAAAACGGCGGTGTCTGGGGAAACCACTGCGATTGATGGTAGAACGCCCCCATGAAAGCAACACATACGAATCAGGACGGGCCAGTGAGCGAAACCCAACCCCTGCCATCCTGACACCTGAGGGGGGGCGGGTCGGCAACTTTACCCCTGAGTCCATGGACCGTCGGGGTGTGGCGTGTGCGTATGCGCCCGGGTTTTCGAGCGTAGGGCTAACGGTCGTTATTCCATCCTGACATGGCACGGCATTTGCAGTC
>JAAENL010000306.1 GCA_024224435.1 Halieaceae bacterium | reverse complement strand
GTTCTACTACTACGGCTGGGGCGTGCGCGGCGCCTATCGTAGCTTCGGGCGTCCCCACGTCCGCTACGCCCTCGTCGGTTTTCGGGTGGTGTTCTCCGCATCCACCACTGAACACTGACCCACTGATCACTGAAACACTGATCTTCTGACCACTGGCTGGGGTTTCCAAAGGGGGCGCAGCGCCCCTTTGCTTTCCCGACCGAAGGTCGGGCGAAATGGCCAATCGCCTAAACCAGATCCTGCAGTTCCAAATATGGAAGCATCATTGCCTCAAACGCCGAAAAAGAGTATACTACAGGCGTAGAGCAATGATTCGATCGACGCCCTTGTTTACCCCTCACAACAGCAACGACGTCACTGCAAAAGGGAGGATTCCATCGTGATCTGGGAAGTGCTGCTAGGAGCCGCCTTAGAAGCCGGTTTGGGCTTGATCGCTACGGTCGGGTTCGAGGAGGAAGTGCGGGATAGTAAGGAGCGATTCCTCAAAACCACTGAAAAAGCCCGGCGTAAGGCCTTAGAGAAGGCCCTGGATCGAGCAACGCGCGCTGCCGGCTACTCCGCTATCTCACCCTTGTTACATGAACCTTGCTTTCAAGAAGAGGTCATCGGCGCACTGCTCGATCCCATCACCGGCTTTGATGTGGCGGCTATATCCGCCGAGTGGCAAGATAAACTGCCCACCCATGCTCTGGCATTTCGTCGCTTCTTCACCTCGCTGGAGCAAGGGCTCATGCACGACGAAACTTGGGGGCCGATTGTGCAACGTTACCAGGACCTGCGTTACCGGCAAGCCGTATTGCAGGCCCTGGCCCAAAAGCATCTGGATCTACCCCCGCAACAACTCGTGCATCAGATCAATGCCCATCTCACCGCTTCAGGGGCGATTGCACAGGAGGGCAGTGTGGCGGCGGGCGCCGGTGGTATGGCTATCAAGGGCGATGTAGGTCAGATCATACAGATCGGGCAGATTATCGTTCAGGAGATCGTAGCGCAAGGCGAAGGCGGAGTTGCATACAACGGTTCGTTAGGCGACGAATACCTGAGGGAGCTGGCCTCCGATGCCAACCTCCTGCCCTGGAGTCGCATCTTCGAGGATTACGCCGATCCCAACAAGAAGGTAACCTTTGATTTGGAAGATGTTTACACCGCTCTGGACACCACCGAGATGGAGGAGATCCAGGAGGAAGAGGCGTATCGTCGCTTACTGGTGGAATTGCGCATGGCCCGGCGCGAGCGCGTGTCTGCCCAGGAGATGCTGAATCGCTGCGACCAACTACTGCTGATGGGTGATCCCGGCTCGGGGAAGTCCACATTCTCCAAATATGTGGCCTATGTCCTGGCTAAGGCCAACTTGGCCGAGGAACCCTCTCCCTGGTTGGAGCAGTTATCTGGTTGGGAACAGGGTGCGCTTTTTCCGCTACGCCTGGAATTACGGGACCTGGCCGCCTTTGCTGCAACCAAGGGTTGTAGGCGAGGAGACCGGAATCTGTTCCGGCAGTACTTGACTGCGATGCTGGCTGAGTGGGGTGTAGCTGGTTTCGAAACGGAACTGTTCAAGCAAATGCGGAATGAGGGTGATCCAATGTTATTCTTGCTGGATGGTTTGGACGAGGTTCCCACGAAACAACGACAGTTGGTGGTGGATGTGGTGAATGATCTCTGCCGGCATTACAAGGGCCACCACTATCTTGTCACCTGCCGGCCGTACGCCTACATCGGCCAGCCCTGGCGCCTGGTGGGATTCAAAGAAGCGACGCTAGCGCCCTTCGACGCCGCACAGATCGAGCAATTCACCGGCAATTGGTACGGCCAGTTAGTGAAGCTGGAGCGCCTGAAACCGCAGGAAGCGCAGGAGGGCGTGGCCAGATTCCAGCAGGAAATCAAGCATTTGCACCTTGAGCACCTCGCCCAGAACCCTCTCTTGCTGACAGCCATGACTCATCTGCACGTGTTCAAGCATAAATTGCCCGATGACCGCGTGGCATTGTATGACGATATCGTCAAATTACTGTTCGAGCGCTGGGAAAAACACCTGGGGAAGGATGAAGGGATCATCGCTGCTCTGGACATCCCCGGTTTGAAGCAAGAGAATTTGATGAAGGCTTTGAGCCGGGTAGCGTATAGGGCCCACGCCCGCCAACAATTGGGAGAGAACGAAGAGGCCGTCACCGCTGACATAGACGAAACTGAACTTTGTAAATGGCTGAGACCGGACCTGGGCGGCAGTTTGGATAAAGCGGAACAATTCATGCAATACATCCGCGAGCGAGCGGGGCTCCTGATCCGGCATAAGACCGAGTCCTACACCTTCCCCCACCGCACATTTCAGGAGTTTTTGGCTGCTCGTTATCTGGCTACGCAATCGGACAAGGATCTCGCTCAAGAGGTGAATCGTTTGGCTCAGGAAGACCTGACACGCTGGCGCGAGGTGCTGGTGTTGGCTGCCGGTTATGTAGCCAAACAGGAGCGCACCACCCAGGCCATCGCCGTGGCCAACGAGTTGTGCCCCTTTTCAGTCGCTGAATGCCCCGCCCAGGATGACCCCGTGTGCTGGCAAAGAGCGCTGTTGGCAGCGGAAGCGTTACTCGAAATCGGTCTGCCGGGCGTGCGTAGCGAGGATAGTGGCATGGCCGTTCTGATGCGGGTGCTAGGCTGGTTGACTCAAGCCTTGCGGGTGGATAGCGCCACACTGGCGGCCAGCGAACGCGCCGCCGCGGGTCGCTTTTTGGCCAAACTGGGCGATTCCAGACCAAAAGTGCTGGACCCCTTGCAGATCGAATGGATCGACATCTCTGCCGGACCCTTCGAGATGGGAACGATGGCCGAAGACCTGCCGCCAACAGATAATGAAGATGTACGACGGTGGTTGGAGGCGGAAACTCCCCGACATACTTTTGAGATCGCACAGCCGTATCGCTTGGGGCGATATCCCATCACCGTGGCCCAATATCGCCTATTTATAGAGGAAGAGGGCTACAAAAAAGCGGACTATTGGCGAGAGGCGGCAGCGGCGGGTTTGTGGCGTGAAGGCAAACTGCAAGCCTACACCTGGGATATCGACCTCAAGCACTACGAGCAGGGTTGGGTGACCGGGCCGGCTGATTATGGCGAGCCATTTACTCTGGCCAATCATCCCCAGGTGGGCGTAAGCTGGTACGAAGCCCTGGCCTTCTCACGTTGGTTGACCGGGCATTTTCGTGGGGCGGGGCTGATGCCGGACGGCTGGCGGATTACTCTACCTAGTGAGGCGCAATGGGAGAAAGCCAGCCGCAGCGGCGATGGCCGTACCTATCCCTGGGGTGAGGAGGTCGACCCCAACAAGGCCAATTATCATGACAGCGGGATCGGAACCACCAGCGCTGTTGGTTGCTTTCCCGCTGGCGAGAGCCCATATGGCGTCGAGGAAATGAGTGGCAGTGTTTTTGAGTGGACTCGTAGTCTATGGGGTAAGGAATGGCCTGAGTCAGAATTCAAATATCCCTACAACCCAGATGATGGGCGCGAGAATTTAAAAGCCTCCGCTGACTATGGCCGTGTGTTGCGTGGCGGCTCGTTCGGCCTCAACGTCAGGTACGTGCGCTG
Organism: Halieaceae bacterium; assembly: GCA_024224435.1. Classification (GTDB taxonomy): domain Bacteria; phylum Pseudomonadota; class Gammaproteobacteria; order Pseudomonadales; family Halieaceae; genus Marimicrobium. Next base: position 4,968 of record JAAENL010000306.1, on the reverse strand, counting down.
CGCCTATCGTAACCTCAGGCATCCCCACGGCCGTTACTTCGACGTCGGTTTTCGGGTGGTGTTCTCCCCATCCACCACTGAACACTGACCCACTGGACACTGAAACACTGATCTTCTGACCACTGGCTGGGGTTTCCAAAGGGGGCGCAGCGCCCCTTTGCTTTCCCGACCGAAGGTCGGGCGAAATTGCCAATCGCTTAAACCAGATCCAATCGATTTTGCAAAAAGGGTTTTTCAGGAGGATAATGATCCAGTTCAGCCTGAAAAACCTCAAGTGAATTCCAGAAAAGCGCAAATCTCCAGATTACTATTTCTCGGAGTCCGTCTAACCTTTCGGGTTTCACAAACAAAGGGAGTCATTTTTGGCACAAAAAGAAATGGTGATCTTCACCCGCACTTTTGACTTTCTCTCCTGGCTTTTGCCTCGCACCAACGACTTTCCTCGCGCCCATCGCAACACCTTCACCCGCCGCCTGCTGGACGCCGCCTTCGACCTGCGCGAACGCCTGGAAGAAGCGGCTCTGCGTAAAGGCGCTGCTCGTAAGGGGCGCCTGGCGATGGCCGATGAAGCCCTGGCCAAAGTGCGCATGTATTTGCGTCTTGCCGCTAAATGGGATTGGCTATCGCCAGGACAGTACCACCATGTCTCGGAGATGGTGAGCGAGATCGGACGGCTACTGGGCGGTTGGATGAAAGCTTGAGATGGGTTGTTTTTCCGAAGTACGATGCACTTACCGATCGACCAGGCACTTTCCGGTCTCTCGAGACCGGTTGATGCGGGGGCAGGCTCACAGGCGCCGTGTGTTGCGTGGCGGCTCGTTCAACAACAACGACAGGAACGTGCGCTGCGCCTATCGTAACAACAGGCATCCCCACAACCGTAACAACAACGTCGGTTTTCGGGTGGTGTTCTCCACATTGTTCTCCCCGGAATTGCCGGGTGGGTGCGGGCGACCGCAGTGGTCGCTCGAGCGTTCCCGGACGAGGAATAATGGCGGAGCCTGTTCCTGGCCGCAGTTGCATCCCCTGTGATGCAGCTCGGGCAAATAACAACGGCCCCGGCCCCTGGCTTCGTGCCTGGGTCGGGGCCATCAGCTAACCATGTACTACCACCTCACTTCCTGGGATAACCTGCAACTGGCTTACAGCAAGGCCAGCAAGGGCAAACGAGGTCATGCCAATGTGGCTACGTTCGAGCATCGTCTCGAAGACAATCTTCTCGAACTCCAAGCTGAATTGCGAACTCAGACCTACCATCCCGGACCCTACACCAGTTTCTATGTCCACGAGCCCAAGCGACGTCTCATTTCCGCTGCGCCCTTTCGAGATCGGGTGGTTCACCATGCCCTTTGCAATCTCATAGAGCCCAGGTTCGAGCGTTCCTTTACGGCCGATTCCTATGCCAATCGCCTGGACAAGGGCACACATCGGGCGTTGCATCGCTGCCAGTACTTCGCCCGCCGTTATCGCTATGCGCTACAGTGCGATATTCAGCAGTTTTTTCCCGCTATCGACCACGCCGTGCTCAGAGCCATCCTGGCTCGCAAGATCGACGATGACCAGGTGCTGTGGTTGGTCGATCAGATCCTGAGCAGTGGTGAAGGGCTGCTGAGCGAGCAATACGACAGCGTCTACTTCCCCGGCGATGATCTCTTTGCCATCAACAGGCCCAGGGGACTGCCAATTGGCAACCTCACCAGCCAGTTCTGGGCCAACTGCTATCTCAATCCCTTCGATCACTTCGTTAAGCGGGAACTGCGCTGCCCGGCCTATGTGCGTTTCGTGGATGATTTTATCTGTTTCGGCGACGACAAGCGCATGCTGTGGGATTGGCATAGGGCCATCATCGAACGTTGCGCCCGCCTGCGCCTCACTATCCACCCCCGCGTCCACCCTCGACCGGTGACTGAAGGCATCCCCTTCCTCGGCTTCATCGTCTACCCCAACCATCGTCGCCTCAAACGCCGAAAAGGAGTATACTTCGGGCGCAAATTGCGTCGACAAGTCGACGCCTGCGCCCGTGGCCAGATATCGTTCGAAGCGATGGATGCCAGCGTACAGGGCTGGATCAATCATGTGCGTTATGGCAACACAATCGGTTTGCGCAAGGCGATGTTTCACTCAATCCCTCTAATAAGGAGCGCCAGTTGTGAGCGGAGAACTGGATAAACGTCTGCAGCAATTACGTCTGGCTTACAAAAGCGGATTGCTTGATGAGGATACCTACAGAGCTGCTATAGCCGGTGTAGAAGCAGCAGCGGGGAGCGGTTCTGCCGGGGATGGGGATGCACTCGTTATCGATGGCGAGCGCAACATTGGCGGGGATGTGGGTGGCGATGTGGATATGAGTGATCGCCATACCGAGCAGAGAGGCAAATATAACGTCAAGGTGGACAGCGCTCAAGGCATAACCATCGGCGACACCTACGTCGGCGATCCGCCCCAAGATAAAGCGGATAAACTCTCGATTTACCGCCAGGTTTATGCTTCTGCTTGCCGCAACTTACCTCTGCGAGGCGTGGATGTGGGGGAAAGTGATCCGCAGCGGGGCGGCAAACGCCTGGCCCTGGATCAGGTGTATATTGATCTAAACACTGTAACTCAGGTAGGGGAAAAGTGGATGCGGTCTGCACTAGGGCAAGGTGATGGAGATCTGGTGAAATTTACGCGCAAGCGCCAGCATATCATCGATCGGATTGAGGTTGGTCTACAGGGGGAGCGAGAGGAAGACTTCACGCCTTTGCCCGCCCTTTCAGCTACACAGTTTTGCCGACATTTGGTACTTCTTGGCGATCCCGGTTCCGGGAAATCGACTTTCCTCAACTTCCTCGGTTTCTGTCTGGCCATGCAAGGGTTGCATCCCCAGCAAGAATGGATGAACAAGCTTCCCGGTTGGGCGGATGCGGAAGCAGAGTTATTGCCCATTTCGGTTACGCTCAGGGACTACGCCAAATCCATCGGCGCTAATGACAAGGCCACGCCCCACCATGTTTGGCGTTTTATCGAAAGGCAATTGGGCGCGCAAAACCTGGAATTCATGGCCAAGCTATTAAAGGATGCTCTTGATCAGGGTCAGGCGATTGTTCTATTCGATGGCTTAGACGAAATCCCCACTCGGGAGCAGCGTACTTTTGTACGGGACGCAGTTGCGGCATTTACTGTCCGCTATACAAAATGCCGGATGGTCGTCACTTGCCGTACGCTCTCCTATCAGGATCGTGACTGGCAATTGCAGGGGCTTCCGGCCTTCGAGCTGGCCGAGTTTGACGATTCTAAAATCAACAACTTCATCGCAGCCTGGTACACTGAATTGCACCGTATTGGCGTGGTTAGCGCTGAACAACGGCTAACGCTTACAGAGCACTTGAAAGCTGCCATCCAACGCAAGGATTTGCGTAGACTGGCCGGCAACCCCCTGTTACTAACAGTGATGGCCCTGGTGCACACCCACAAAGGTCGCCTGCCCGACGCCCGGGCCATGCTCTACGAAGATACGGTGGAGATCTTACTATGGCGTTGGGATCAGATCCGTTTTGCCGGCGACGAAGAATCGCCACGCATTCGCCAATTGTTGTTGGATGCCGGGCGAACTAAGGTAGATTTAAAAAAAGTGCTTTGGGAACTTGCCTATGAGGCCCATAGCAGTGCTGACAGCGATGACGGCGAAGCCCTGGCTGATATCAGTGAATGGCAATTACAGAGGGCATTGGCGACGCTACACCCGCAAGAAAGCCTGGTCTGGGCCAGAGAGATCGTCGAGGTTGTGAAACTGCGGGCGGGATTGCTGCTCGAGCGAGCGCCCGCGGTGTATACCTTTCCCCATCGCACTTTTCAGGAATATCTGGCGGGATGTTATCTGTCTACACAAGCGGATTTTGGCCGCCAGGCTACGCTATTGCTAAAGGAGGGCGCTTTTTGGCGGGAGGTGATTTTGTTGGCGGTGGGCAGGTTGGTGGCTCAGGGCGATACGGCCAAGCCTCTGACCCTGGTAGGTGAACTGTGCCCACGTCGTTTGCCTCAGGAGGAGCTGGCCTGGCGCAAGGTGTGGTTGGCAGGCGAAGTGCTGAAGGAGATGGGGCTCAACCGCGTGAAAGACAGTGAACTGGGCCAGGACCTGTTGCAGCGAGTGCAGCAACGCCTGGCTAAGCTCTTGCAGGCGGGCGCGCTTACAGCCGTGGAACGCGCTTCTGCCGGCGATGTTCTCGCTCACCTGGGGGACCCTCGCTTTCGGACAGATGCCTGGTATTTACCTGACGAGTGCTTACTCGGCTTTGTCGAGATCCCGGCAGGCGCCTTCTCGATGGGAAGCGATACGATTACAGATGATGAGAGGCCCCAACACCAGGTTGATCTACCCACCTTCTACATCGCCCGCTACCCGGTCACGGTGGCGCAATACCAGGCTTTTGTGGATGCGACCGGCTTTGAGCCTGGGGATGGCGACGCTTTGCGGGATGCGGCCAGCCGTCCGGTACGGGATGTGAACTGGTACGAAGCCCTGGCCTATTGCGATTGGTTGACGGATGCTCTGACAGAATGGAGCCAGACGCCGGAACCTTTAGCGAGACGACTGCACAAAGGCTGGCGCTTTACCCTGCCCAGCGAGGCGCAGTGGGAGAAAGCGGCTCGAGGCGGCGATGGCCGCACCTATCCCTGGGGTGAGGACCGCGATCCCGACAAAGCCAACTATCACGCAACCGCTATCGGAACCACCAGCGCTGTTGGCTGCTTCCCCACCGGCATGAGTCCATACGGCGTTGAGGATATGAGCGGCAATGTGTGGGAATGGTGTTTAAGTAAGTACAAGAAGTATCCCTACAAAAACGACAAACGAAATCTCATTGATAAATCCAAAGGGCGCCGTGTGTTGCGTGGCGGCTCGTTCGACGACCTCGACTGGTTCGTGCGCTGCGCCTTTCGTGACCTCAGGCGTCCCCACTTCCGCGACCTCAGCGTCGGTTTTCGGGT
>JAAENL010000305.1 GCA_024224435.1 Halieaceae bacterium | reverse complement strand
TGGGCGATGTTACTGCGCCTTCGGAGGTAACCTTCAAGCGTCATGCAAGCTTCCATTTCCCGACACCACTGCGGGTCGGTCTGCGGTTCATGCAAGGTACCGAATTTTCGCGTTGCGCGTTGCGCGACGTCGCTTGTATGCGGATTGGCGGCGCGCTCAGCGAGGTTGTAGCCATCCAGCTTGCCCAGAATCTCCCGCGCCAGCATTGGCGCCGAGGTGATCTTGCCCCCATAGATCGTGATCGCCGGTTTTTTGTTGTCGGCCACGATCAGGTGCTTGCGCGAGATGGTGAGCGGGTAGCGATCACTGTGATACGAGCTCTCCACGGCTAAGGGTCGGATCCCGCAGCGCAGCGAGACAGCATCCTGCGCCCGCGGCGGCTGGCGCAAATTGCGCTCACCCTGATCCAGGAGGAAACGTAGATCTTCCTTGTTGGGGACGAAACCATCCTCGATCTTCTCGACCATGTTTTCGGTGGGACCCCACAGAGCCACGGGTCCCCAGGGAGTCAACGTGATGCTATCCCCATGTTCCCCTGTTTCGAAAACCAGGGTTTCATTGAGCGATGCGGGGCGAGGCAGGTTCATGTATACGCCCTTGCTAAACACGTGGCGATGGGAACTCTTGAGTCCGCAAAGATCATTGAGGCGATCGGCCCAGACGCCTCCAGCATTGATCAGCAATTTCGAGCGCACCATCGAAATGTTCCCAGTTAGTTTGTCCTCAAGTTCCAGGATCCACACCTTGGACTGCTCATCCCAGCGTGCGGTCATTAGGTCACAATGATTGAGCGC
>JAAENL010000304.1 GCA_024224435.1 Halieaceae bacterium | reverse complement strand
TTTGAGCAGCTCGAGTCTCGCGAGTCCACGCCTTGCACTGAGCATTTGAGATTGATAAGCGGGGAGGACAAGCACCCAGAGAGCACAAAGTATGGCAAGCACGGCAAGCAGCTCTACCAGGGTGTAACCATTCTGGACGCCTTGTTCCCGTTGCACCGTCTGCCACATGACTAAAGTGGATCCACACCTGGCTCCCGCCAATGCGTGCGATACAGTGTCGTCGGGCGATCCACTTCCACAGCAACACCTTGAACGACATGCACACTAGCACCGTCGCCGATCACTCGCACCTCTATCTCAAAGGTGGCGAAATCGTCCACCCCTGTGTGTCCCTCGTCATTCGGGGAGAGACGCGACAGCGTGCTGACAAGCGGTGCAAGCCGCACAACCCGATAATCAAAGGTCAGGGCACCGCTATCTACCTTCACATTCGGTACAAGCAGGGCTCTGCTGTCACAGTCGGACTGCCCGGAAGCGAGCGGGCAGTTGACATGTCCCACCCATTTTTCCAACTGAAAGTTATGCGGATTTTTCGCAAGGGCAGCCGCAACAGACTGGGCGTGCTGACGCGTGACAGTTCGGAACTGGTCATTACCTGCCATATGCAACTGTTGCGTCGCCGTCTGCACAACTGTGGCTGTCACCACTGCGAGCATTGCCGCAAACACCAGTGACAATATCAATACGGTGCCACGCTGATATGCCGCAGGCTTCACAAACGCAAGCCTTGCCGCGACGCAGGACGCAAGCGGTTGTGCAACAACACGGTTGTACTCAGCACCCGCCGCATATACTGATCCCGTCGGCCCGCGAGGTGTTTTCGACCCAGTAAATAGGTTTTTTCATCGACCCAGCCCGAAATGGTCGCAATGCTTCGCACCAGTAGGTGAATCCTCACCGTTACCGCATTTCGAATCTGGCTCTGCGACGGGGCGTCGAGGTACCGGTCTGGCACGCCGTCGCCATTGCTATCGATACCGAAGTCGAACTGCAGATCCTCGATACCCTCGACCAGACAGCGTGACTCCATGGTGTTCCCCGCGATGGTCTTCACGCACAGTGTTGGCATGTCAGCCTGCTTATCATGCGGGTTGGAAAACGTCCTCACGTAGAAAATTCGAGACAGGCCTTTCCAATAGTCCGCCTCCGGAGAGCTGGCCGCCGCCACACCCAAACCTGCTGGCGCATGCCATTCCCAACCCGCGGGCGCACCTCCCTGCACTCGCAGGTACCAACTTTTGACACGAGAAACGCCCAGCCGCTGGGCGGGTGATCCAAGCGAGAAGCTAGGTTCGGCCGCAGTGCGCTGCACAAGCAGAATATCTGTACCGTCTTTTATCTGGTCGCCGTGCAGGCAACTCAGTGCACCTGCACTCGTTGCCACAGGTGTGATTCCGCGTTTGTGGTTATCGACGTGGTCCAGCGGCAAGGCGGTATTTAGCACCCACTTCGTTAATCCGCAGTCGGCTATCTCAGCAGCGGGTGTCACGGTGTGCGGTGCTGTAAGGCCGGCGAAAAAGCCGGCCATAACCACCTCGCGCGACAACAACCACACAGCGAGACGGCCGTTCTCCTGCATTCTCGCCAGCTGGTCCTGGTAAACTGCGCTTTGCTTGGTACCGAGGTAAGCCGTCACCATCCCAACGGACAACACGATTCCCAACAGCATAGCGACCAGCAGCTCTACGAGGGTAAACCCCTTGTCCGGTAAAGCAACGGCACGACACAGTGGCGGCGTCATTCAAGCCGCGCCAATTCAATACGCAGCCGCAGAAACTCACGCCCCGAGCGCGGCGCAACCGGCCCCGTGTCCTGCGGCTTTGCGACCGGGCAAGGCACGGGATCGAGCGACCCTTTGGCGGCCAGGGAGACCCAACTTATCAGCACTTCCAGCACGCCATCATAGCCTTCCACACAGGCCGAGGGCGATAGCAAGACACCCACTGGCACTCCGCTCTCCTGCTCCCACTCACCGTCGAGACCGCGCTGCCATTCACGGAGATCGAAGTGTGCCAGCTGACGCGGAGTACACGCTATCGTATGACAGTCGGGGAACGAATCCCCTGGATCACTACTAACATTGGCGGGCGTGCGCAACGCGTAATCGTGCAGCGCTTCAGGATTCGCCCTGACACGGGCAACCATATCCCGCGCCAAAGCCAATGCCACCGTACGCTGTAAGGCATCATAGCTGGCATGCGCAGTCATGATGTGCGCAGACATTACGCCCCACATGGCAAGCGTAAAGAGAAAAAGGGCCACTGCGACTTCCAGCAACGCAAAACCCGAGCTATGTGGAGACCCAATCGAATCAGTTTTAACTACAAGCACTGCCACAAAGAACCACCTCTTGCCAAGACTCATCAATCCAGCGAACAGGCCGCTGCATCGTGATGCAACCGCGCACGACCCACCATGTTCAGCACAACACTTATCGATGCGCGCGCAGCGCTCTGCGGCGGACAGAAGCGCAGCGTGCGATTCACATTGGCCGTCCCGTCCGCGTTGAAATTAATCAGTGAGCTAACCCTGCGGGTGCCGTCACGATTTGCCACTGCGTATCCCGGCGGCAAACCCTCGAAACCGCGCAGCACGGTATCAGTGGCGCCATCGATCACTCGATCACGGTTCGCGTTCGTAAAGACGATCCAGCCATCCGCGTAAGTTCCGGAACAGAGGGCTAACCTTGTTCGATAAAGCGATGAGGGGCAAATACTGACCGTGCGATTCCTGAGAATGGCTTCGCTGCGGGCAAGACTCAGTGCCAACAGAAAGCGACTGGACGCTCCCCACAGGCGATTACCCTGCACAACCGACTGCATGAGTGGACTGGCGAGCACCAGCGCGCTGACCAGTATTACCAGTACCAACATCAACTCGACTAATGTCCAACCTCTATCGGAGCGGTACATTGCGTCAGTGCTTCCAGTCGACCCTTCCTACAAACAAACATACAGGGACGATCGCGACAGGCCAGTGTATGGTCGAATCTGGAGAAAAATGAATAACTGATGATGGGCACCGTGGCGAAGGTGCGACGTTAGAATCCTGAACTGTCTGCGCGTTCCAGTGGGCTCAGACTCATAACCGCTAAATGTTCTTGGCGTCGATCTTAAGCTCTCGGGGCAGTGAAAACGTGATGTTTTCAGGGCGACCGGCCATTTCTATTGGGGCATCAGCGCCAAGTTCACAGAGCCCTTTTATGACTTCCTGCACCAATATTTCCGGTGCGGATGCACCCGCAGTAACGCCAATACGCGTCTTACCCTCGAGCCAGGCAGGCCTGATATCGTCGGCGCCATCCAGCAGATAAGCCTCGGCACCCATGCGCTCCGCCAGTTCCCGCAGACGGTTGGAATTAGAACTGTTCGGCGAACCCACCACCAACATGAGGTCACAACTGGTGGCTAGTTGCTTCACAGCATCCTGCCGGTTTTGTGTGGCGTAGCAGATATCGTCCTTGCGTGGCCCCTCTATGCATGGAAACCGCTTCCGCAGAGTAGCGATGACTCTGGCCGTATCATCCATGGAGAGCGTAGTCTGAGTAACATAAGCCAGGTTGTCAGCATTTCTTACTGTCAACGAGGCAGCCTGCTCGTCGTCTTCAACAAGGTAAATTTCGCCACCCGCAGCACGGTCATACTGACCCATGGTCCCTTCCACTTCCGGATGACCGCGGTGGCCGATCAAGACGCACTCCCGGCCCTGCAGACTGTAGCTGGCGACCTCGACATGCACCTTGGTGACCAGCGGGCACGTCGCATCGAACACCTTCAGGCGACGATTTTCGGCCTGTGTACGCACGGCTTGTGACACACCATGTGCGCTAAAAATAACAATACTGTTATCCGGTATCTCCTCGAGATCATCGACGAATATCGCGCCGCGTGAGCGCAGATCATCTACCACAAAACGGTTATGCACCACCTCGTGCCGCACGTATATTGGTGAGCCAAACACCTCCAGCGCGCGATTCACAATATCGATGGCGCGATCGACCCCGGCACAAAATCCCCTGGGGTTCGCAAGACTAATTTCCATAAGCGCTTTTCTCCTGCGACTCTGCAGCTAGTGCAGCTCCGCCGGCTCTACTCTGTGGATCAAGACGTCGAACAAAATAGTACGACCAGACAATGGATGATTAAAATCTACGCTGACTTCATCGTCATCAAACGAAATAATCATACCGGGCAACTCACCGCCGCCAGCATCGTTGAAGGCATAGACCAGACCAATCTGCAGTTCAATGTCGTCGTCAAACTGATCGCGCGATACCGTTTGCACGTTATCGTCATTGGGCTGACCGAAAGCGTTTTCCGGTGTTACAACGAACATTTGTCGCTCACCCGGCGACATGCCAAACAAGAGACGCTCAAAGCCCGGCAACAGACTACCGTCACCCACTACGAAACTCACTGATTCATCGCCGAAATTAGTATCGACCTCAGAACCATCTTCGAGACTGATCGAGAAGTTCAGGTGCACTCGGGTACTCTCCCCCACCGTGACTTTGTTCATGAACGCTCTCCCTGCTTACCCACCATATCGTTGTCCCGGTTGACCATACTATCGAGCACCATGCCTATTGCCCCGCCGGTAATCGCAGAGTCAGCAACATTAAATGCGGGAAAATAATAGTGCTGATAGTGAACGGAAATGAAATCAACTACATAGCCAAATACGACCCGGTCCCACAGGTTTCCCAATGCGCCCCCGATAATGAGGCCAAGGCTTAGCGCCAGCAGGCGTTGGCCTCTGGGCATTACCCACACCCACACTGCTAGTACCGCGCTGATAATCGCCGCCGCAGCGCTAAAAAAATAACGCTGCCAGCCACCAGCATCGCTGAGAAAGCTAAAGGCAGCCCCGGGATTATGTTGCAGTGTCAGGTTAAACCAGGAAAAAACGCGCACCGGCTGTCCGTAATCGAGGCCGGCGCTGGCGAGCCCCTTGGTGTACTGGTCAAGCACAATAACAATCAACGCCAAACCAAACCAGGGAATAGCTGCAATGCCATTACGCATAAAGGCGGCTCTCCCCCTCGCCGTCAATGTTTTCGATACAGCGACGACACAATGAGGGGTGCGTTGTATCGTCGCCAATATCGGCACTGCGGTGCCAGCAGCGCTCACATTTTGCTTCGTCCATTATCGCGATTTGCAGCTTTAAGCCTTCTACTTCAGTCTCTGTTGCGTGGCCCGCCGCACTGAGTGGTTCGAGACGCGCACCAGAACTGATAAGAACAAACCGTAACTCATCCCCCAGCGTCGCCAGCGTGTGAAGCAGCGCATCGGAGCAGTATAACGTCACGGCCGCATCCAATGACCCGCGCAATACGCCGGCCGCACGTTGCTCTTCCATCGCTTTGTTCACCGCGGCTCGCACGTCCATCACCTGTCGCCAGAAATCACGGCCCATGGCTTCGTCGCCCGATAGTTCGAACAAGTCGCCATACCACCTTTCCAGCAGCACAGACGGCCGCCTGTCTCCGGGAAGATTTTCCCAGATTTCTTCTGCGGTAAAGCTGAGTATCGGGGCGATCCAACGCACTAGCGCCTCGGCCAGGTGATACAGCGCAGTCTGCGCAGAGCGACGGGCCAGACTGTTCGCGCTGGTCGTATATTGCCTGTCCTTAATCACGTCAAGGTAAAAGCCACCCAGGTCATTAACACAGAAATTATGCAACTTTTGATAAACGTGGTGAAAATTATACGCCTGGTAAGCTTTCTCTATTTCTGTTTGCAAACAGGCCGCGCGGTCGATCACCCAGCGATCCAAAGACAACATGTCTGCCGCGTCTGCCGCATCAACCAGAGGATCAAAGCCGTTCAGGTTGGATAGCAAAAAGCGGGCCGTGTTGCGAATACGTCGGTAGGAATCAGCGGTGCGCTTGAAAATCTCATCGCTGACCGTGACCTCACCGCGGTAATCTGTAGCCGCTACCCATAAGCGCAATACATCCGCACCCATATCGTCCATCGCTTTTTTGGCAGGCACGATATTGCCCAACGATTTAGACATCTTGTGCCCATCAGCATCTACGGTGAAGCCGTGGGTCAGAACAGTCTTGTAGGGCGCCTCACCTTCGATGGCCATTGCCGTTAGCAGCGACGACTGGAACCAGCCGCGGTGTTGATCTGAGCCCTCGAGATAAAGATCGGCGGGGAACTGCAGTTCTTCGCGTTGCTGCAATACACAGTAGTGGGTAACACCGGAATCAAACCAGACATCAAGGGTATCGGTAATCTTGTCGTAGTCACCGACCTCATCGCCAAGCAGTTCGTCAGCTTGCAGTTCAAACCAGGCATCCACCCCGGACTGCTCTACACGAAGGGCAACCTGCTCCATCAGCCGATTGGTGTCCGGGTGCAATTCGCCGGTCTCACGGTGGATGAACAACGGAATGGGCACACCCCAGGTGCGCTGCCGCGACACACACCAGTCCGGACGGTTTACCAGCATACTGTCGATGCGCGCACGCCCCCATTCAGGTAACCACTGCACGCCCTCGACTGCCGTCACTGCTTTTTCCAGTAACCCTTGCTGGTGCATATCCACGAACCACTGCGGTGTCGCGCGGAAAATAATGGGGGTCTTGTGTCGCCAACAATGGGGATAGGAGTGTTGGTAATCTTCTTCGTGCAACAATACGCCCCGCTCCCTGAGTAATTCGACAATGGCAGGGTTAGCCTTGAGCACGTGTTGACCGGCAAAAATCTCAGTATCTGCGAGGTATACACCATTGCCAGCCACCGGATTATAGACCTCCAAGCCGTATTGCTGACCAACAATGAAATCATCCTGGCCATGCCCGGGTGCGGTATGCACCGCGCCCGTGCCAGCATCCACAGTCACATGTTTGCCAAGGATGACGGGGACCTGGCGATCCAGGAAGCAATGCTGCAACAACTGATTCTCCAGCGCAGCACCTTTGCATCGACCGAGGACAGTTACGGTGTTCAGGCCATAGCGAGCGGCACAGTCATCCATAAGGGCGGATGCGACCAACAGGGCGCGTCCCTCACCTTCAATCAACACGTAGTCGAGCTCTGGGTGCAAACATACCGCCATGTTCGCCGGCAATGTCCATGGTGTGGTCGTCCAGATTGGAATCGCGATTGAGCCGGCGTAATCTGCGCCACAGGCAGCATTGATGGCTGCCGGCTCGATCGCCGTAAACGCGACATCAATAGCCGGAGAACGCTTATCGTGATATTCAACTTCGGCTTCTGCCAGTGCCGAACCACAGTCCATGCACCAGTGCACTGGCTTGTAGCCCTTGTGTAGATGGCCATTCTCTACAATACGGGACAGCGCCCGCACGATACCCGCCTCAAATTTAAAGTCCATGGTGAGATAGGGATTAGACCAATCGCCAATCACGCCCATGCGCATAAAATCACGCTTCTGGCCTTCGATTTGTTTACCGGCGTAGTCGCGGCACTTCTTGCGAAACTCTGCCGCGGTTACCTTGCCGCCGGGCTTGCCAACTTTTTTCTCGACATTCAGCTCAATGGGAAGACCGTGACAATCCCAGCCTGGTATATACGGCGCATCGTACCCGTCCAGCGTGCGTGCTTTAATGATAAAGTCCTTCAAAATCTTGTTGACCGCATGGCCCACATGCAGCTCTCCATTGGCATAGGGCGGGCCATCGTGCAGGACGAAACGGGGACGTCCGCGGCACTCCTCTCGGATCATGTCGTAGATACCCATCTCCTGCCACTGCTTCAAACGCCCCGGCTCACGCTGGGCCAGGCTGGCTTTCATAGGAAACGCCGTCTTCGGCAGATTCAATGTGTCCTTGTAATCGCTCATAATTCTTTGGCCGAATCACGGGTCTGGCGGAACCAGTCTCGCGTGTCACCTATATCCCTCGCTATGTTCTCTTTGAGCTCCTCAATAGAGCCAAACTTCATTTCGTCTCGCAGTTTATGACGAAAGGTTACATCAATGTGTTGGCCATAAAGATCCATTTCCCTATCGAGTAGATGAACCTCGAGGTTGGCCTTGATACTGTCGTCCACAGTTGGACGAACACCCACATTCGCCACCCCCGGAACGCGTTCAAGGCCACCCACACTGACCTCGACGACGTATACGCCCGACAGGGGCGAACGCAATCGGCGCAACTCAATATTCGCCGTAGGCGTGCCAAGCGAACGTCCAAGCTGCCTGCCGTAGATCACCCGGCCAGACATACTGTAAGGACGACCCAACATTGTTTCCGCCGCTTCAAAGTCTGCGTTTTCCAACGCCTCTCGAATACGGGTGCTACTTACCCGTTCACCCCCGATTTCAACAGTGGACGTGGCACCTGCTTCAAACCCGTAGCGCAAGCCCTGTTCACGAATGAAGTTTGTATCACCCTCACGTCCGGCGCCGAAGCGGAAATCATCGCCCAGCACCACGTATCGCACTCCCAGTCCCGCTACAAAAATATTATCGACAAATTCTTGTGCTGACATGCCGCGAAACTGCTCGTTGAAGCGAATGCGCAGCAGGCGCTCCACCCCAAGTCCCTCCAGCGCCCGACACTTCTCCCAGAAACTCATGATTCGAGCCGGCGCCTTGAGGGGGGCGAAGTACTCCCTTGGCAGTGGCTCAAAGGCAATAATGAGTGCCGGTAACGAAAACTCAGCGGACTTCTCCAGCAGATGCCGAATCACCGCCTGGTGACCCAGGTGAACGCCGTCGAAGGCACCGATAGTGGCGACACAACCGTGATGCCTGGGCCGCAGGTTGTGCAGCCCTCGAATCAGTTCCATGGGGAAAAAGCCCGAGCAAACCAAACGCAGCAGTATATCGAAAATAGGCTCCCCGGCATATGCCCCGACAGAGGGCTACGGATTGGCAATCACTCTCGCGGAGGGCCAGCGAGAGTCGCGGAGGGCGCCCGCAGCTGAGACAGCCGTGTTCCCAGCAGCCAGTGCACGGCAAAATACACCAGTGAGCCAATACCACACAGGGACGCCATCCGCAGGGCCCGCTGCCACCAGTTCCACTCTACCCAAGTCACTATAGCAGGGGTCAGCACGAGAACAGCGAGCACCATCGCAGCGGAGGCCGACACCAGTCGCAGGGTATAACGCCTCCACCCGGGCTGAATCTGGAGAAAATCCGCTGCCAGAAGTCCGCGGAACAGCAGTCCCGCATTCAGCATCGCCGCCAGACTGGTGGCTAGCGCCAGTCCCACGTGGCCGATATTCCAAAAGTGCATCAGTGGCAGTGTAAAACACACATTCATGACCATATTGGCAACCATGGCTTGAATACCAATTTTGACCGGCGTAGCCGTGTCCTTGCGCGCATAAAACCCGGGCGCGAGCACTTTTACCAACATAAATGCCACCAGACCGAGGGCATAGGCGCGCAGGCTAAGGGCCGACATCGCCACATCATCTGGTGTGAAAGCCTTGTGCTGAAACAATGTCACCAATATCGGCTCGGCGAGTATGATTAACGCAAGGGCAGCAGGGATACCTATCAACAGCACCCAACGCAAGGCCCAATCCAAGGTAGTGCTGAAAGACGATTGACGGGAAGCGGCCCGGTGGGCAGACAGGTTGGGGAGTATGACGGTGGCAATGGCGATGCCGAAAATTCCCAATGGCAGTTCGGCGAGGCGGTCGGAAAAATACAGCCACGAGACGCTGCCCGTGGGCAGGAAAGATGCCAGCACGGTATCGAGCATCAGGTTGATCTGGCTCACCGATACGCCGAACAGCGCGGGCACCATCAGGGTCATAATGCGACGCACACCCTCATCCTTGGTGTCCCAGACAGGACGGGGCACGAGATCCAAACGGTAAAGCGAGGGCAGCTGAAACAGGAGCTGTACACAGCCCGCCAGCAACACCCCCCATGCCAGCGCAAAGACCGGCTCCGCAAACCAGTGACTGGCAACCAGCGCGGCACCAATCAATGACAGGTTGAGAAACACGGGGGTGAAAGCCGGCACCGCAAAACGCCCATAGCTGTTGAGAATCGCGCCGCAGAAACCGGTCATCGAAATCAGCGTTAGGTAGGGAAAGGTGATACGAATCATGTCAGCGGTGAGATTGAACTTTTCCGGCTGCCCGACAAAACCCGGCGCAAACACCGCGGTAATGAAGGGAGCAGCCAGTATAGATAACAGCGTGATGATGAGCAGCGTGCCGCCGAGCACACCGGCAACGCGGTTCACCAGTGCCTGAGCGGCAGCGACGCTGCCCTCCGACTTGTAGTCTGCCAGCACTGGCACGAACGCTTGTGAGAAAGCGCCCTCTGCAAACAGGCGGCGCAGGAAGTTGGGGATCTTGAATGCGACGAAAAAGGCATCAGCGCTGGCTGCCGCACCAAACACAGCCGCAATCACGATGTCCCTCACCAATCCCAGCACGCGGGAAATCGTCGTCATACTCCCCACGACGGCGCTGGACCTCAGCAGGCCTGGGCTGTCATTCACAGTCGCGTCTGGATTACCCTTTGGCATAGGCGTTCGTCGGCTAAGCGGGCGTCAGCACCAACGCCTCCGCAGGTCGTCACCGTGTATCTGGAGCCACTGCAGCGCGATTAGTGTATGGCCATTGGGGATTTTGTCATCTCGCAGCATCTGCAGTGCCTGCTCTCTGGGCACCGAATGGACCAGTATGTCCTCGCCCTCCTCCTGCAAGCCGTGCAATTCACCTATGGCCGCCCTGCTAACGCGGCCGCAAAAAAGTCGCACCTGTTCCGAACAAGCACCCGCACTGGGAAAGACAGTGGCGATAGGCTCCAACTGAGACAGCTCGCAGGCCGCCTCCTCCATCGCTTCTCTGTGCACCACGTCCTCATCAGTCTCACCAGACTCCACTACACCGGCGATCAACTCCAGCATCCATGGACTATCATCGCCGCGCATGGCGCCAGGCCGAAACTGTTCGATCATTACGAGGCTATCGGACTGAGGATCATAGGGCAGCACTGCTACCGCATCACCGCGCTCAAAAATTTCCCGCACAATGGGCCCACTCCAGGTGCCAGCAAAGAGGCGATGCTGCAGAGTCAGGCGACGCATGGCGTAATGTCCTGACCAAACCAGAGTATCGTCGAGCACCCGGACATCCCCTGACCCATACTTCAATTGCACCGACATCAAAAACGACCGCCGGTATACCAGTTGACATCGCGGGCATGAGTGTCGACCTGATCCACCACATCGAGGATCAAGGCAAAGAGAGCCATACGAACCAGGAGTCCGTTGTCAGTTTGCCGAAAAATTGCCAGGTTGGGGTTGTCATTCAAATCATCGTCCAGTTCTCTGGCGTTGGCCCGGGAGTCACGGGGCAGTGGATGCATAATAACGGTGTTGGGTTCGCAGTGGCTGGTGTAGATGGATTGATTGAGGCGGAAACGACCCCGGTATGTGTCTGCCTCTTCCTGAGACTCGAAGCGCTCTTCCTGAATACGGGTCGAATAGACGATATCAACATGGGAGATGCTATCCTCCAACTGATCAGATTCCAGCACTTCGTGGCCAGTCTCACGCAGGTCGGCGACAATCTCGGCTGGCATTCTGAGGGCGTCAGGAGACACAAGCACCACCTGAACTCCCTCAAACTGGCCCAACAAACGACACAGCGAGTGCACTGTTCGGCCATAGCGTAAATCCCCAACCATGGCGATACGCAATTGATCCAGCGTGCGCCCGCGGGAAGCGATTTCACTGCGAATGGTATAAAGATCGAGCAGCGCCTGACTGGGGTGCTCGTTACTGCCATCGCCGCCGTTGATAACCGGCACCCGGCTCGCGGCGGCGAACTCCGCAACAGACGCTTCCGCCGGATGGCGCATGGCGATGACGTCGGAGGAGCCGCTCAGGACCCGCGCGGTGTCGTAGAGCGATTCACCCTTGGCAATGGCTGAGTGCTCAAAGCCCGTCGTTTCGCGTACCTCACCACCGAGCAGATTGAACGCACTACCAAAGCTCACCCGTGTGCGTGTGCTGGGCTCGAAAAACATGGACCCGAGAATTGCGCCCTCCAGCACATCCGTGACACGGCGGCGATGAGCGTAAGGCACCATGCAATCAGCCACATCGAAGATGCGCTCGACATCATCGCGCTCGAACTGTCGGACTGAGAGGATATGGCTGCCGGCAAACTGCACGCTGTGACTCTCCCTGGTGGCTACGGTATGCCCCTTGGCAAGGATCGTTTCACATTATAAAGGCAGGACCCAGCCCTGCCCATGTGCGTAATACCAATTCAGGATTCTAGGCCAGCAACGTATCGGCGTATTCCAGCAATTGCTCCAATACAGAGCGCTTTGCCGGGGGCAAGCTCTGATCATCCAGCAAGGTTTCTATATCAACCTGAAACTCTTCCATGCAGTAGCTGGTATCTGCAAGCGGTTCGGTAATCCGCTGGAAACGGTACTCCGCCCACTGCGCCTGCTCTTCCTCGCTCAGGCTGTCAGGGTAGTTCCTCGCGCGGTAACGAAACAACATTTCGGGCAAGCGGCTGTCCTCAAATACGAAACTGTCCTCCGCGAGTTTCGCAGGTGAGGCATCGCGCACGGCATCCATCACCTTTTTATCGCTGGCACTGAAGAACCCCCCGCTGTAAAGCATCAGATCGGGATCGCTGTGGGGTTCAAAATGTCGCTGTGCGACAGCCTGAATTTTGGCTGTAAACGCTGCCGCATCCTTGCCGCGATAGTCCCGCAACGCCTTGAGGTGGCTGCGACACACATCACCCTGAATGCCAAGCCGTTCTGCGGTCGCCCGGTCGGCCATCTTCGGCGTCACCAACACGGGGCACTTGTTAATATGCACAGATTTCAGGCCCGGGCGTTGCTGTCCCTCCGGCATATCCACGGCTCGCGTATACAACAGCGACTGTATTCGCTCTGCAGGGAGATCAAATAAGGGCTGTGGATCAGCCGCGAGATCGTAACAAATGATCTCGTTCTGATTCTCCGGATGCTTCGCCAGTGGCACCACCAACGCGATATTGTTGTGGCTCGCGCCGAACATACCGGAGACGTGCAGGACGGGCTTCATGCCTGCCACATCGAGCTGTTCCAGCACCGCTTGTTTTTTTCGATTGTTCAGAACGTAGTCGTAAAGCTTGGGCTGACGATCCATGATCAGTTTTGCCATGGCGATGGTGGCATGCACGTCGGACAGGGCGTCATGGGCAGACTCATGTGCGATACCGTTCGCACGGGTCAGGTCTTCCAGACGAAAACTGGGCATACCGTCCTCACGCAAGGGCCACTCAATGCCCTCTGGACGCAAGGCGTATGCGGTGCGCACCATGTCGATAATATCCCAACGCGAATTGCCGTTCTGCCATTCGCGGGCATAAGGATCGTAGAAGTTGCGGTAGAGCGTATGCCGCGTCACCTCATCATCGAAACGAATTGAGTTGTACCCCACAGCACAGGTGCCCGGAACAGATAACTCTGCGTGAATGGCAGCAATGAACTCAGACTCAGGGACACCCTCCTCGAGGGCCTTCTGCGGCGTAATACCCGTCACCAGGCAAGCCTGTGGATGGGGCAGGTAGTCAGCAGCAGGCTTGCAGTAAATGACCAGCGGCTCACCAATAATATTCAGGTCCGCGTCAGTCCTGACCCCGGCAAACTGTGAGGGGCGATCTTGAGAGGGGTTGCTCCCAAAGGTTTCGTAGTCGTGCCAGTAAAAAGTATCAGACAACTTCAATCGCCTGCTCTTCAATTTTCTTGCGCCAGATCCCTGGGCCCGTATCGTGTACAGAAATGCCTTTCGTATCGACCGCGACACTCACAGGCATATCCTTGACCTCAAATTCGTAGATGGCTTCCATGCCCATTTCCTCAAATGCAACAACGCGGGCTGCGGTAATCGCCTTGGATACAAGGTACGCGGCACCCCCGACGGCCATCAGGTAGACGGCGCCGTGCTTTTTGATGGCCGCGACACCCTCCGGCCCCCGCTCCGCTTTGCCGATCATGCCTAACAGCCCAGTGTGCTCAATAATAAAGTCCGTAAACTTGTCCATACGGGTTGCGGTCGTTGGGCCCGCCGGGCCCATGACCTCGTCGCGCACGGGGTCTACAGGGCCTACGTAATAAATGAAGCGCCCCTTAAGATCTACCTCGGGGGGCAACCCCTCGCCACTTTCGATCAGCTCCTTCATTTTCTTGTGAGCCGCATCACGCCCCGTCAGCATTTTACCGGACAGCAATAGCGTATCACCGGGTTGCCACTGGGCCGCCTCCTCAGGAGTCACGGTATCGAGGTTAACGCGACGCACTCCCTCACCCACCTCCCAGGTAATGTCTGGCCAATCGGCAATATCCGGTGGAGTCTGCAAAGCAGGTCCGGACCCATCCAGCACGAAATGCGCATGGCGCGTGGCCGCACAGTTAGGAATCATGGCGACAGGGAGTGAGGCGGCGTGAGTAGGGTGATCCATGATCTTGACATCGAGCACCGTGGTCACCCCCCCCAGTCCCTGCGCGCCGATACCCAATCGATTGACTGCATCCATGATTTCAAGGCGTAACTCCTCTGTGCGGTTGCCGGGGCCCCGCTCACGCAACTCGTGGATATCGATAGGGTCCATGAGCACTTCCTTGGCCATAACCGCGGCTTTTTCCGCTGTACCACCAATGCCAATGCCCAGCATACCGGGAGGGCACCAGCCCGCTCCCATCGTCGGAACTGTTTTGGTCACCCAGTCGACGATACTGTCGGAAGGATTAAGCATAACCATTTTGGATTTGTTCTCCGAGCCACCGCCCTTCGCAGCGACCTGAACATCGACGGTATCGCCCTCGACCACTTCCATATGAATCACAGCGGGTGTGTTGTCTTTGGTATTGCGCCGCGCGCCAGCAGGATCCTCCAGTATCGACGCACGCAGTACGTTGTCCGGGTGCGTATACGCCCTGCGGACACCTTCATTCACCATATCGGTCACGGACATTTTTGCATCCCACTGCACGTTCATACCGATTTTAAGAAACACAGTAACGATACCCGTGTCCTGGCAGATCGGCCGATGTCCCTCAGCGCACATCCGCGAGTTGATGAGTATTTGAGCCATGGCATCACGTGCCGCGGGATTCTGCTCACGCTCGTAGGCGTCGTTGACTGCCTTCACAAAGTCGAGGGGATGATAGTAGGAGATGAACTGCAGCGCATCTGCCACGCTGTCGATGAAATCGTCCTGTCGAATGACCGCCATAATATGCAACCTTGTGCCAAGGGAAAATTCAAAAGAAAAAGAGTATACACGCCTTGCCTGCCGTGGAAGACATCAAACACAGTCGCGAAGATTATCAGGGCC
>JAAENL010000303.1 GCA_024224435.1 Halieaceae bacterium | reverse complement strand
GCGATCTGCCCTATTCGGGTGAAACGACGCTCGACCCCGGCAAACCCGGATAGGGCACCCGTAATAGCCTCATCCTGAATCCCCTGATCACTGGCAACAACCAACGCAGCGGTGGCATTGAGTACGTTATGTGTGCCCGGCATGTTGAGTGTCACCTGGATCGGTGCGACAGCACTGGGTCGATGCACCGTAAAGGCAG
Organism: Halieaceae bacterium; assembly: GCA_024224435.1. GTDB lineage: Bacteria > Pseudomonadota > Gammaproteobacteria > Pseudomonadales > Halieaceae > Marimicrobium. The sequence continues at coordinate 5,798 of JAAENL010000303.1, read as the reverse complement.
TCATCATCCCGTTGGGTTGCAGGTCTGTGATGCGATAGTCCGCATCCTCGGCAAACCCATAGGTGATCACCTGACGGGCTATTTCGGGCAGCATCTCGCGCACCACGGGGTCATCAATGCACAATACTGCGACCCCGTAGAAGGGCAGATTGTGCAGGAAATCGAGGAATGTACGGCGCAGTACTGCAAAGTCCCCGACGTAGGTTTCCATATGATCCGCCTCTATATTAGTCACGACCGTAACCATCGGCTGCAGATGCAGGAACGAGGCGTCACTCTCATCAGCCTCCGCAATGAGAATACTGCCAGCACCCAGCTGCGCATTACTGCCCACACTGTTCACCAGACCACCAATAATGAAGGTGGGATCCAGACCCGCCTCGCCCAAGACCGCAGCGATCAAGCTCGTCGTCGTCGTCTTGCCGTGCGTGCCCGCAACCGCGATGCCGTGACGATGGCGCATCAACTCAGCCAGCATTTCGGCTCGACGCACCACGGGAATCCTGGCACTGCGCGCGGCTATAACCTCTGGATTCTGCTCATCGACAGCACTGGAACTAACCACCACGTCGGCGCGACCGATGTTCTCCTGCGCGTGCCCCAAACGTATGTCCACGCCCAGCCCGACAAGGCGCTCGGTGACTGCGGATTTCTGCAGATCAGAACCCGCGACCTCGTAACCCAGATTGACCAATACCTCCGCGATACCACTCATGCCGGAGCCACCGATGCCGATCATGTGGATGCGACGCACGCGACGCATTTCCGGAACACTGTAGGCGTTTTTCTGCTCAGGCATAAATCAACTCCTCGCAGATATCGCTCACGCGTCGCGCAGCATCGGGAGTGGCAGCACCATACGCTGCTGTTGCCATGCGCCTCAGGCGGACAGGGTCGGCAAGAAGCGCACGCAAGGAGTCCATCACGCTGTCTTCGTCCATGTCCTGCTGCCGCAACAGCAATGCCGCACCGCAATCCGTCAGCGAGCGCGCATTGGCTGTCTGATGATCGTCGATCGCATGAGGCAAAGGCACCAGGATGGAGGGCCGACCCACGATGGCTAACTCAGCCACGGTCAAGGCGCCGCTGCGACACAGCACAAGGTCTGACCACTCATACGCCGCCGCCATATCCTCAATAAAGGGAACAACCTTCGCCCCAGTGGCGCATAAAGACCCGTAGGCAGATCGCACGTCGGCCTCGCCGCTTTCACCGGTCTGGTGACAGACAGAGATGCGCACGCCCTCCGCAATCAAGCGACGCAGGGCCTCCGGGACGACCTGATTGATAGGGCGCGCCCCCAAACTGCCGCCGACAACCAAGAGATGCAGCGACCGTTGCCCCTCAAAGTCATAGCTCTCGTGATCTCGCAAGGCGAGTAATTCACGCCGCACGGGATTGCCTACCACCGTACTTTCTGTATTGTCATCGAAGGCACCTGAAAAACCGGACAGTACTCGCCTGGACAGCGGTGCCAGCAGGCGGTTAGCCGTGCCTGCGACGGCATTCTGTTCGTGAATAACAAGCGGCTTGCGCAGCAGCCAGGCCGCAACACCCGCAGGCCCCGCGACATACCCCCCCATACCCACAACACAGCGCGGCGCCCGTCGGAACACCAGCCACAAAGCCTGCAGGGAGGCCAGAGCCAGACCTGCCAATGACAGCAATTTATGCGGCAGGTTTTTGCCGCGCACCCCACGCACGGCCAGACAGTGCAGCTGAATACCAGCGGCGGGAACGACACGATGCTCCAGACCGCGCGCGGTTCCAACCCATTCCACGCGATAACCCCTAGACAGCAGCTCGGTCGCCACAGCGATAGCAGGGTAGACATGCCCACCCGTACCACCGGCCATCATCATCACTAGAGGCTTCGACGCACCCATCAGGAAGCCCTCCTGTTACGCGGCGCCATCCGGGTGTCGCGTGCAATGCGCAAAACCATGCCCAACATGGCACAGCAAATCAGCAGGCTGCTGCCACCGTAACTGACAAATGGCAGGGTCAACCCTTTGGTGGGCAGCAAGCCTGAGGTGACTCCCATATTGACAAACGCCTGCCCCGCAAAAACCAGTGCCACGCCAAAACAGATGTAAGCACCAAACGCATTGCCTGCCAGCAAAGCCGCGCGGCCAGACCACAAGATTTTTCCAATAAGGGCCACAAACAAGCCAATCACGATCATCGCGCCGACAAATCCTGTTTCCTCAGCCCAGATGGAGAAGACGAAATCGGTGTGTGCCTCGGGCAGGTAAAACAATTTCTGTACGCTGTTGCCCAGCCCCACGCCAAGCCATTCGCCGCGACCGAATGCAATCAAGGACTGGATTAACTGAAACCCTGTGTTGTACGGATCAGCCCAGGGATCAAGGTAGGCGGTCAGCCGCTTGACCCGATAGGGTTCCATCATCACCAACGGCACCAGGGCTCCCAACGCAGCCAACCCGATAGCCAGCACGTGAGTCAGCCGCACACCCGCAAGAAACAGCATACCGAAAGCTGTCACAACGACGATGACCGTCGCGCCAAAGTCCGGTTCCAGAAACAACAGCAGAGTGGTCGCAAACAACACAGCCATGGGCTTAACAAACCCGCTGAATTGCTCTCGTACCTCATCCTCCCTGCGCACCATATAGCCCGCCAGATAGACCACCACGGCCAGCTTGGCGAACTCGGAGGGCTGCAGTGTGAAAGGTCCCAGCGGCAACCAGCGCTGACTGCCATTGACCTCGCGACCCACACCCGGTATTAACACCAGAATCAACAGCACCAGCGCTGCGATCAACCACCACCATCCGGTTGCCTGCCAATACTCGGTTTTCACGCAGTAACAGGTCGCGACCGCGGTCAATCCCGCTATAAGGTAAATAATGTGTCGCTGGGTGTGAAACCAGGGATTCTGGAAGTGCCACTCGGCGTACTCGATAGACGCGCTACTGATCGCCACTAGGCCGACCAGCATCAGGGCCAGGGCAGACAGCGCAAGGGGTTTATCCATTGACGCGAATAGTGCGAGGTTCCCGCTGGAGCGCATCACACACTGCCCTCCTGTCGCCGCTTGACCAAGCCACGGAAGACGTCGCCGCGCTCCGCATAGCCACTGAACATATCAAAGCTGGCGCAGGCCGGTGACAAAAGTACCGTATCGCCATGATCCGCACGTCCCGACGCGACAGCAAAGGCCTCTTCCATAGACCCGGCACACACAACCAGCGCACTACCAGACAAAGCCTGCTCTATCGCGGCGGCATCCTCTCCTATCGCCACTACCAATTTGCAGTGCTTTGCTACCGCTGCTTGCAGTTCGGTGAAGTCGGCACCTTTGCCCTGCCCGCCGGCGATCAACAGAACATCCCTGTCGCCGCCGAGTCCCCGCAGGGCCGCTTCAGTAGCTCCGGGATTCGTCCCTTTGGAATCATTGATATAGCGAACGCCCGACAGCTCTGCGACCTGCTCACTGCGATGGGGCAGCCCGCGAAAATGCCTCACCGTTGTGATCATGCTGGCCAGAGGCAGACCCGCGGCATGCCCCAATGCCAGCGCGGCCAGTACGTTGGCGACATTGTGCAAGCCGACCAGACCAAGGTCTTGTAGTGGCAGCAGCGGCTGCTCTGCGAACATCAGGTAGTCCTGTGACCCGCAGACACCCAGGCCAAACTCATCGGCTCCCGGCACCCCCATACGCCAGCCAACTCGCGCCGTGGAGGGACCCTTCAGCGGCACGGTGACCGCGTCATCCGGATTCGTCACCACGGTCTCACAGGCCTGGAATATGCGGTGCTTGGCCTGACGATAGTTAGCCAGGGAACCATGACGATCCAGGTGGTCGGCGCTCACGTTTAACACCGTCGCAACGGTCAGCCCCAGTTGACCCGCACGCTCCAACTGAAAACTGGACAACTCCAGCACGTACAACTCACGATCCACCGATAGCAAGTCCAGTGCCGGCGTACCGAGGTTGCCGCCCACTCCGGCGTCGAGACCGGCATCAATCGCCATCTGGCCGACGAGCTCAGTGACGGTCGACTTGCCGTTGGATCCGGTAATACCAATCACCGGCGCTTGCGCCTCGCGCATGAACAAATCGATATCACCCACCAGACTGACACCCCGGTGGCTGACCTCGAGTAACCTCGGATCATCCAGGCGGACACCCGGGCTGACGACAAGCTCCGCCGCTCCCGTCATCACCTCAAGCGGGAATATTCCTCCGTAGAACTGCACCTCGGGCATCTCTGCCTTGAGCTCCCCCAGTCCCGGCGGTGTCGCCCGACTGTCCACGACAGCGAACGGCAGACCGATCCGGCTCAGATACCGCGCGCAGGACAGGCCGGTAGCGCCAAGCCCTACGATGACACGGTACCCAGGATCCTCCACGCTCTGCTCGGCCACTTTCATTCTCGCCTATCGCAACTTAAGGGTCGCCAGTCCAAACAGGACCAACATGACCGTAATAATCCAGAACCGCACGATCACTCGGGGTTCGGGCCAGCCTTGCAGCTCAAAATGATTGTGTATGGGCGCCATGCGGAATATCCGCTTACCTGTCAGCTTGAAGGACGCGACCTGCATGATGACCGAGACAGTCTCCAGCACAAAAATGCCGCCCATAATAAAAAAGACGATTTCATGACGCGTCACAACTGCCACCGTGCCCATGGCGGCTCCCAGCGCCAGAGCACCGACGTCGCCCATAAAAACCTGCGCGGGATACGTGTTAAACCACAGAAACCCCAGGCCGGCGCCAGCAATTCCGCCACAGAACACCGCCAGCTCTCCACTGCCGGCGACATAGGGAATGTGCAGATAGTCGGCAAAGTCCACCCGACCAGTCAGGTAGGCGATGATGCCCAAAGCCGTTCCGACCAGCACCGTGGGCAGTATGGCAAGGCCATCGAGACCATCCGTCAGGTTAACCGCGTTACTGGCCCCTACGATGACAAAATACGTCAACACCACAAACAAGGGACCCATGCTCCAGGCAAAATCCTTGAAGAAGGGTATCTGCAACTGTGTCGTCACCGGTGTGTCGAATGCGAGGTAGAGGTAGAGCGCCGCGGATAAACCAATCAGTGACTGCCACAGATACTTCCAGCGCGCGGACAAACCCTGTGAATTGCCAGCGGTCACTTTGCGGTAGTCATCCACCCAGCCGACCGCACCGAATCCGGCAGTCACCGACAGGGCAAGCCACAGGTAGGGATTTTCAAGATCACCCCACAACAGCGTCGAAAAGGCTATGCCCACCAGCATCAGGGCGCCACCCATGGTCGGCGTGCCCGCCTTACTAAGGTGGCTCTGCGGACCGTCGTCGCGCACCGCCTGCCCCACCTGCAAATACTGCAGACGACGAATCATGCTGGGGCCTACCAACAGAGAAATACTCAATGCAGTTCCCGCAGCGAGAATGCCGCGCAGAGTCAGGTACTGGAACACACTGAAGCCGCTGTAAAATTGCGTCAGGTAATCAGCCAACCACAACAACATACATCAGCCCCCCTGCGCCTGTAATGCCTGCAAAACGATCTCCATTCCCGCGCTGCGGGAGCCCTTGACCAGTACCGTGTCATCGCCGTCGAATCGGCCCTGCAACTGTGCAATCATTGCCGCTCGATCATCGAAGAAATGCCCTCCCTGTCCGAAAGATGTCACCGTCGCCTGCAACTCGGCGCCTACACCCCACAGCTGCTCGATGCCTGCTCGCGCAGCATAGGCGCCGATTTCCTCATGCAGTTCAGCACTGCGATCACCCAGCTCTTTCATCGCTCCCAACACCAACGTGCGCCGGCCCGGGCAGG
>JAAENL010000302.1 GCA_024224435.1 Halieaceae bacterium | reverse complement strand
AGCGGAGCGTTTTCGGTCTGGTTCAGACCTCTACTTTCGGCGGCATGATGGCGAGGCGGCAACCTGCGAAGATTTTATTTGCGCGATGGAAGAGGGCGGAGGAATCGATTTAGCCCAATTTCGCAACTGGTACTCGCAGGCGGGGACGCCAGAGATCACCGTCAGCGACACATTTGATGAACAAACAGGTTGTTATACGCTTACCGTAGAGCAGTCCTGTCCCGCCACCCCGGGTCGGCAAGAAAAGGCGCCCTTTGTTATACCTCTCGCCATGGGATTGCTGGGCGAGCAAGGCAACCTGCCGCTGCGATTACAGGGCGCATCTGACGAAGAGGATGCACCCTGCCACCGGGTGCTGGTTGTCGATCAGCCGAAGCAGAGTTACGTTTTTGAAGGCATAAAGCGCCGTCCGGTGCCCTCTCTGTTGCGCGGTTTCTCCGCTCCAGTGCGCCTGCATTATAACTATAGTCAAGACGACCTTTGCGCGCTGATGCGAGGCGATGGCGACGGATTTGCACGCTGGGATGCGGCGCAGGCGCTCTCGATCGACACTATAGTGCGGGCGGAGCAGGCAGTCGCGGTCGGTCGTGTCCCCACAGTCGACGACTGTGTCGCGGATGCTTGGAGATACCTGCTGGATGATCCTGTGCTTGACCCCGCCATGGTGGCCGAGATGATGCAACTGCCTGCCGAGGATTACCTGGCCGAATTGGCTAGTCAGGCAGCCGGCGCAAATGTCGATACCATTCATCAGGCCCGGGAGGCCGTGCAAAAGGTATTGGGTGAGTGCTTGGAGGCCTCCTTAAAATCGGCCTATGATCGCTTAGAAATAAAGCAACCCTATGCACCCGACGCTAGCCAGATTGCGCGCCGCAGTTTGCGTAATACCTGCCTGTCTTACCTGGTGAGCGGTGATCGGAAGAACATGCAACTAGCGACGCTGCAGTATCAGCAGGCGGGTAATATGACAGATCGTCTTGCCGCGCTGAAGAATGTCGCCTTCTATGGTGAGGACGAGCTGCGAGACACCATGCTGGACGATTTCTATGAGACCTGGCGTGAAGAAGCACTTGTAGTGAACCAGTGGCTGCAGGTGCAGGCAATGATTCCCGACGATCGTGCATTGGGGCGAGTGCAAAGGCTCATGTCCCATGAGGCCTTCGACCTGCAGAACCCCAACAAGGTCCGTGCACTGGTTGGTGCATTCACAACGCTCAACCCGGTTAATTTTCATCGCGCGGATGCAATGGGGTATCGATTACTCGCAGACATCGTACTGGAGCTCAACACGCTTAACCCGCAGATTGCTGCGCGCCTGTTGACACCGCTGACGCGCTGGCGCAATTATGCCGGCCGACAGGACTTGATGCGTCTTGAGCTAGAGCGCCTTGCTGCGGCCAAGGCACTTTCTCCGGATGTATATGAGGTAGTAACAAAGTCGCTGGGATAGTGAGCTGCTAGGTGCTTGACGGATACAGCGCTAGCTCAGTATGGGTTGATGGTTTCTTTTTATGTTGACTGCGCAGCTGACTGGCGCGCTTCGCCACTGCGGCTGCGGACCAGGTGGTCTGGTTTGTGCTGTAAAGCCCAGAATCCAGAGCGTCAAGCTGTGCTGCCAGTTCTTTATCTGCAAGCCGCAGGCTAACCTGCGCCAGCGACTGCGGCGGCGTATCGGGGAACAGGGTGGCGCCCCAGGCTATCATGGCCGCGCGCACGGCCAGCGCGTTCTCCTGTCGGCAAGCGGCAAGTAGTGCTTTGAAAGCCTGTTTTTCAGACACGCTGTCGTCCTCTTCCGGATTGGGCTTCTGAATCGTGCGCCGTGAGCGCCACAGGTAGAAAAGCGTCAGGAGCCACCCTGCGGTGGCCACCGTCGCTACAATCGGCCATAGATTACTTGACTCATGGCTCGACGATAGCGCGCCAGACAAACTTGGTGTCGATGTTGATGGCTCGGCAACGGGAAGCGGTACTGCGGTGGTCGGGGTGGCGGCGCCCGCTGGCAGTGCCGCGGTAATTTCACGAGCAGGCACCACTGCATAGTTTAGAGTGCGATTCTGAGTATCCCACCACGGAATTCTGAGCTCGGGTAGGGTGTAGGTGCCTGCACGGGTTGGAACCACTGCAGCCGTGTCTTCTCGAATACCCAACAGCCCACTCGGCAACTCTTCCTCGGCGATGCTCGGCTGGTCAGGGTAGTACTTCAGTCCGTCAACTGGCTTGAACAGTATCGGTGGCAATTGTGCGCCCTGAGCGCCCTCAGCAATGATGCGAACAGAGCGGGTGGCAGAGTCGCCCACGTCCAGTTGCTCTGGTGGGCTGGACCAGGATTCCTCTATCGTAACATTGCGGGCGGGCAGCCAGTTGTCGCCCACAAACGCAGCAGGGATGGGCAGAACCTCGATGGTGGCGGGTCCGGCGATACGTCTCACCAGCTGACCGCTGCCTCCCATGTCAAACAAGCTGCGGCGTCGTTGGGTCACCCGTCCGGAAAATACCTGCTGTGGTATCTCGAGTGTGCCGCTTTGTTCAGGAAAAATTGCATAGCGAATCTCGTCTACACGCCACTGGCGCCCGTCGATCCTGGTCTGGAACGAGCGCTGCTCCAGCGGCGTCACAAACGCGTTGTTCAATGTCAATTCAGAAATATTGCGCCGCTCAAGGTTAATAGCTTGTGACACGCGCAGTGTGAGTATCACCTGGCTCTGCACATAGACCTGCGTGTGGTCTAACTCCATTTCGAACACGACGGTTTCATCGCTGTCACCCATGCTGGCAGGCGGCCCAACGGTGAGCGGTATTGCGGCTGTGGTGCTGTTGCCCACGTCGAGAGCCGGTATGATGAGGTTGCCCTGGCGTTTAGGCGTCATTTCGATACGTAACTGCCGGCTCCGTGAAATCCGTCCATTGATGATATTGGTATTACTGCTGGAGGACCGCTGCAGCACTTCGAAGTCCGCGAACAGCGGATCGAGGCTGGCATCCGACAGATCGTCATTGTCTGTGGTAGTAATCGTAAGTGTGAGCGTATCGCCCAGCGCAATCCTGTCCCTGTCGATCGTCGCCTGGGCTGCGGCAAAAGCGCAGGTTGTGCCGACCGACAGCAACATAGCGATCGCTGCGCAAAAAATTCTACCAGTAAATGTCATCGTTTCTCCGGGCCCCTTCTTGTTGCCGTTGCTGGCTCTCGTAACGGAATTTCTCGCGCAGGAGGCCTGACGGATCGTCAGGCACTCGACGCAACCATTGTTCCATGGCCTGATCCAGTTCCTCGTCACCACCGTCCAATGTCGATTCGCTGCCATCTGGCGGTGAATTCTGTGAATCCTGCGCTTGCTCGGCGGTTGATGACTCGGGGCGTTCGCCGGGTTCTTCGTCATCCTCGCTCTCGGTGTTGGTTTCCGCTGATTGAGGGCTGGCTTCAGACTCCCGGTCCTGATCGGACTGCTGATCTTGATCGGACTGCTGATCTTGATCGGACTGCTGGTTTTGATCGGACTGCTGGTTTTGATCAGACTGCTGGTTTTGATCAGACTGCTGGTTTTGATCAGACTGCTGGTTTTGATCAGACTGCTGGTTTT
>JAAENL010000301.1 GCA_024224435.1 Halieaceae bacterium | reverse complement strand
TGCAACCTTGGATCAGTGCGTTAATAGAGGGGAGTAGGGCGGCTGCTTCATATCCGAGTGCTGATTTCAGTCGCCTGCTGAACTTAATGTATCAGTACCGAGATTAGCGCTCACTCCCCACGCAATTTTTAATAGCAGACGAACTCTGCGGCGCGGCCCGGTGGGGCCGATAGAACATTGCGATAGCCTCAAAGTATTCGCGCCGGTTGCGCAAACAGGGTTTGCAGCAGTGGTTCAAACGACTCCAGAGAATCCACCTCAAAATCAGGGTCGAAGGCAGGCGCATCCCAGCGATCTACCAATTTCGCTGCCAGGTCGTACCAACTCTCACCTTTATAGTCGTTGCGCATATTGGGGTTGGCGCCGGCAAACTCATAGTAATACTTGCCCTGAAAATGCTGATGATTGTAAATCGCGTGGTAAGCATCTTCGGACACGTAAGGCCGCATTAATTCAGCACCGATCGCACCATGATTGGGTATATTGACGGCTTTCCCTACGTCATGCAGCAGCGCGATGGCCACTTCCTCGTCACTTGCATCGTCGCGGCGCGCCAATGTGCCAGCCATAAGGCTATGGTGTAACTGATCGCAAGCAAAGCCCACCGACACCGTCTTCAGGCTGCGCAACATATCCATCAAATGCGCTGGTGTTTTACTGAAATATTCCTGGTGCGCGGCACCGATCACCGCCCAGTCTTCTGCCGTGCCGTCCTGCATCTTCGTGAACATAGCGACCCCTGCTTATAAAGATAATCATCAACCCATCATTTTCTCAAATTTTATATGAAAGTCACCCACTCAATGCAAACAATCGAGCCGAGCAATCTCATGAGGCGGTCAGAGTTAGGGAGCGGGGAATGAAACGATTCAAATCGATGAGGCAGGCTCAGCGGTTTATTACTGCCCATGCTGCTGTTAGCAATTTATTCAATTTTGGCAGGCACTTGGTCAGGGCTCAGCATTATAGCGGCCAGAGGGCAAGTGCGTTCGATGAGTGGAGTAGGGCGGTGGTTTGATATTCAAAGCCAGATTAAGAGTTTTAAAAAAGTAACTTTTCGATACCCTCAGGGGGTTATCTGGTCGCGGGCAACCGACAATAACGTTTCGAGCGGCTCGGGAGTGACGGCACCCAGACCATGGTAAAAACGGCTCAGTTCGATAACGCTGTGAATCACGATGCCGAAAAAAGCGCAGTACAGCCCCATGAATGCCAGCGAACGTGCCGTCGGTGAATATACGCCGAGCAAGGCAGTGGTAGACGCAAACCCCACCAGCGCTATGTACAGAAATAGAGGGGGGGGGCCGGTATCGCGATAGACCAGTCGACTGGCGCGCAGCCTGTTGACATCGCTGATATCGGAAATCAATCGGTTGTGTAACTTCTCCTCCATCGGCGTGGATGGCGTCAGCGCATAGATGGCCAGCTTGGCCTTCCGAAATGCCTCCATCGCGGCAGAATCTAACCTTCCATCGCGCAGGCTTTCCCACTCCTCGTCGATCGTTGCCTCAATATAGTCGATCAGCAGATCGCGTGCCTTGGCACTTTCGGCATCGTCATAGACATCGAGATCGCGGAGGGTATTACCCAGTGCGCTGGTCTCGGCTTCAATGGCATGGCGGACCTCCCCGATCCCCTCACGCAAATCAGCAAAGGTGAGCGAGAGCAGCAATGAAAGCAGTGTGGCCAGCACCCGGAATAGCGTGATGGCCAACTCGCTATCCTCGCGACCCGCCCGACGGCCCAACAAGTAATAGGAGGTGCCGTAAATAATGTAGCCCAGGAAAAGGTATAGCAGCACACCCGGCAATGCAGCAGCGAGGATTGTGGCGATTTGCTGGGCCCAGATCACTTTTCCCACCTCGCAAGGCTGATGCCGACAGAATACTTATACAAATCGTAGGCCTCTGATAGCACGACAACGGCAAAGAATGTCATGGCGGTAGTGTATCTTCATCGATATGTTCCACAATATGCTTTTACACGGTTTTTACTACTTAAATTTAACAGGTCCTAAATGTTCGCTATTCGACATCGGGCGACCGCTTCTACCCATTCGCCAAATGGGTAGAAGCGGTGGATGGTTACTGCCAAGTTAACTGTTTGAGATCGGTAGAATCGTTGGATGAATACCTATAACCGCTGCCGATTCCAGCTAGGCGCCCCCCACCCGATATCATTTCCTACGCTGTGTGGCTCTACTAGCGCTTTAACTTGAGCCACCGTGATAGTGAAGATTTACTTGCCGAATGCGGCATCATCGTTACTCGTGAGTCGATCCGGCTGTGGTGCCACAAGTTTGGAACCATTTACTCACGCAGATTGAAACGAACGGTTTTAGGTGCTCACGCAGCGGTGAGTAATCTGTTCAAGCTGGAAAGGCACCTTACACGCGCAGCATTACCGGGATCGAGGATCATTGCGTTTGGTGAATGGAGTAGGGTAGTTGCTTGAGGCCCGGTAGCTCGTTTCATTCGCCTACTGAAGTTTATTTGTAAGAATCGGTCAAGCCGTATGTCCTTTACCGTGCGGCGATGGCATAAGGCGTTGTGGTCAATATAGGCGCTTCGGAAAGAGCTTAAAAAACATATCCTGAAACCGCTGCCAAACGCTGAGGCTAGGTTGTTTCGTGCGAATCTCATCGCCATTGCTCCAATAAATGGCACCTTCTTGATTGCGCTCCACACGCCAGCTATTGGCCGGCGTGACATCCCGCTCGATTACTTTGGCCAGTTGATTCGCAAGGCCCTCGCTGTCGATGACAGCGAACATTTCAGAATTAATAAGCGCCGAGCGTGGGTCGAAATTAGCCGACCCGATGACGGACAGGCGTCGGTCAATGACCAGGGATTTAGAGTGAAGCCCCATCACGGCGGCGCTAACGGGCGCTGTGTCCACAATAGTGGATTTTATCGCCGCGTCGTGGCGGGCCTCGTACAGCCTGACTCCTGCATCCAGCAGGGGCCCCCGCCACACTTTGTAATGACTGTTCACTGCCACCACATCCTGAGAAGCCAGGGAGTTGGTATGAACGGTTACGTCAACACCCCGCTCTTGGAGGTCTTCGAGCATTTCGATACCGGGGTCGTCAGGAATGAAATAGGCATTGGTAATCAGAAGCTCATTGTCGGTTTGTGGCAGAAGTTCGAACAAGGCTGTGAGCAAATCTGTGCTGATCCCATTGGTTGTCGGCCGATCGGTAATGACCTCGCTGCTCCCAAGGTGGAGCGAGGTCTCGAGCTGTCGCAGGGCGAGATCCCAATCCTTTGGCGCCAGGGAAAACGCTTCCAACTGGGTGGACTGCTCCAGGTTAGTCGCAAGCGCCTTGCGTAAAGCCGGGTATTCAGCCCGCGCTTGGTTTCTTTTCTCTTCGCTAACAGGAATGGCCCAGCCGCTATTCCCAAAAAGATCGAAGACAGCGCTGGTTTGGCGCGAAACGGGCCCGACACCTAACACGTCGATATCGCGGAAGTTCAGGTCTTCGCCCAGACCCATGTATTCATCGCCGATATTGCGTCCGCCCAAAATGACCGCGCGGTTATCGGCAATCAGTGATTTATTGTGCATCCGGTGGTTGAGCTGTGCGAAATTGGTAGCAAATTCTATACCCCAACCCACTGATTTCCGGTTCTCCGCGCTGTTAAACAAGCGAAAGCTAATATTCGGGTGCGCCCCGATGAGCTTGCCCAGGGTGTCACGGATCTCGCGCTGGCGTTTGCCAGAGGCCAGTGTGCCCATGTCGTCGATAATAACCCGGATGCGCACGCCACGATCGGCGGCAGCGAGTAGTCGGCTGGTCAGCAGCATGCCGGTATTGTCGCTGTGATAGAGGTAGTACTGCAGATCGATCGTTTCGGTGGCCGAGTCGATTAAAGCGAGTCGCCAGCGCAGTGCCTCTTCGCTTCGATCTAGCAAGTAAAAACCCGAGATGTCGGTAGAGGAGACGTTGGCAAGACCAACCGGTGCGGTATTTTGGACAATGCGCTTTTGAAGAGCCAGCTCGAGGTCGGCCAAGGGTCCTTTTTGGGCGGCGGGCAATGCGGTTTCCGTTTGGGAGATCTCGAAGGGCGTTCGCACCTGAGTGCTGCAGCCCGCAAAGATCACGAGCATCAGCCAGACAGTGATACCGCGACAAGCGCACAACCTTGTATGGGGTTTAGTCGGGCAGCTGATAGGCATCGAATTTTTCGCGAGACTTGATCAGATCCACATTGCGCTTGCCGTCCACGCGCTTCAGCAGTGCATCGATCCTTTTAAATCGGGCATACACCACGCCGTTTCGGTCACCGCGATAAAACTCACCTTTGACGGCCACCTCGGCCTTTTCACTGTCTACAAAGGCCATGGGTATGGTGAGTCGTCCCTCGGATAGCTGTATTTCGGCTTCACCTGTGAGGTCTTTCACAGTAATTAAATTGGAAACCCACTTTGGTGGGTCGTTTCGATTTTCGATAAACGCCACGAGAGGGCGGGTATCACTTACGGTGAGCTCTGCTGTGGCGGCGAGGTCGATGGTCCGGGGGAATGACCCTTGGGCCGAGGTGAACTTGAGCGCCGCGGACCAATAGTTTCCGTCAAAGTTTGATTGGTCCCCGTCGACCCTGAGATTAAACAAGCGGAGTGTTGAGTCACTGAAGTCGGCCTTAAGCTCGCTTGGTACGCCGCCGGCTATGTTGATGTCGGCATCAAGGTCGCCCTGAAAAGCCTGCTCATCAACTGCAATCGTTAGGTCGGTGGAGTCAAGTTGGATGGTGCCTTCCATGTCTTCTGCACTAAAGACGATATCGGCATCAAGGCGTGTTGTGCCGCCGGCGAAGGAGAATGCGGTCTCGGCCGGCAAGTAGTAGTTGAATGTCGCCATATCAATAAGCGTTGCGTCATCAATCACCAGCTTGAAGGTGCTGCCGGCGCGCCGCTGCCGTGCTTCTTCATCAGTCCATAGGTCTTTGAAGCTAAGGTCGGGGTCTGGAATGATGGAATTTGACCCGCTGTAGTTGAGCTGCAACATGTTGCCTCTTAGAAAAGGATTGCTTGCACCGGTTCGCGAGGCGGTCAGGGTGTCGTAGCGAATGTCGAGCCCCATGGGACTGTCGGCACCAGGCGGCGTGTGAATGAGAACCGTGCCCTGCCCGGCGACGTCAATGTCGCGGATAGCTACCCCAAGATCGGCAGCTGTCGCTGTGAGCCGCGTGCCCGCTCTAACATGGCTATCCCGTATTGCAATGCGGCCGGTTACCTCACCAGCGCCCGAGATATCGAGGTCTCCAAGGCCTGCGGTGAAGACCTTCATAAAGTCAAAACTGTCCACGTCGAGGTCAAGCTGCGCATCGATATAGCCATAGGGCAACATGCGACGGCCCTGGTTTTCTCGGAGGAGCAGCGGGGCAAAACCCAAAGCGCCAGTGGCCGTGCCACCGCTGAAGATCTCTGCATTGGAGTTGATGTAGGCTGGGCCGAGATTCAGATCGACGTTATCCACGTTCAGCCAAAAATTGCCGCGCCGGGTCTCTATGTACATGTCCCCCATCGCCGAACCGCTTCCTGCGCCTTGAAGGTTGAAAATCCAGAAGCGGTGGTCGCCGCTGGCCTGCATATTGCTGAGGTGAATTTTCCAGGGGCGCTTTTTTTTCAGCGGCTGAGTCTCAACCGGAACAATGTCTCGCCCTGTAATGGGGGGGAAATAGGCAATCTGTTTGCTGTAGTCGCGCTCGGGTTTGAGTCGGGGGCGCTGTCGATAGTCGACGTTTTCGACTTCGATGTCTGACAGGTAAACATGCTTCAGTACAAGAGGCAGTAGGGCGATCGAGCCTGATCCTGATTCCGCGTAGACCTCCCACTGCTGGCTGCGGGTCTGACCGTTGGCAGCGATTCCCTCTGCGTGAACCCGAAAAGGGTAAAAGCTCCAGGCACGCTCCCAGGAAACCTGAAATTTCTCGGGACGAATTTTATTGACCAGGGTTTGCGTCACGGTGAGCTGCAAAGCGCCATTGATGACCAGCAAGTACGCAAGTTGGGCAGCAACAACAAGGGTCAATAGTCGCGTGATAATCACTTTAGCGGTACTCAATGTTTACCTCTCTCAGAGGGTGGCTGAGGGTTGCTGAACTTCGGATTTTCTCCGAGT
>JAAENL010000300.1 GCA_024224435.1 Halieaceae bacterium | reverse complement strand
GTCGAGAGTCCTGACCAACAGGGTGCTGCCGGTACGCGGTGCACCCACGATGACAAATCTTGTACCCATGTACTTCCTGAAAAGCGTGCGCCGGCTCCAAGCTCCAAGCTACTGCGTCATGTTAAAAACACGACAGGCTTGCAGTGAAACCGGCGCCCCGCGGTTATCCAAGGTTTTATGGAAGATACCATGAACACTACGAAAATTACCCAGTATTTTGATCTAACCAGTACGGTGGTGGTTATCGCCGGAGCCAGACAGGCATTGAATCTGGAGAAGCGTTCTGCGGATGTGATCAGCTTGCGCAAGGCTCAGCTGCTGTTGCGGCAAAAAGCGGGGTAGGTTATGGGTCATGACACGAAGTCTATTTTCCAAAATACTGTTGATATCGCATGGCATGAGTTGCGTCGGCAAGCCGGGCTGTATGTATACTGCAATCACTAATTTGTCGCCGTCCAGGTCATGGACTGTATCTAATGTCTGGCCGATACTGTGGGGCATCCCGCTAATCGAGGCAGACAGTCATGCGTAACGTGTTGGCCGCGTTTGTTTTGTGCGCGTTACAGGCATCGAGCGCACTATCGGCAGTAGCCGCTGATAACGGCATCCCGGCTAATCCATGGATTGCCGACAGTCCCTATGCCATATCGCATCACGATCCGGCACAAACCGACGTGACGCCGGTCGATGGCCCCACTTTAGGTGGCCGTATTCGTTTCGATCAGGTCCAGACAGTGCCGGTAGTCTGGTGCTCTGCTCCGATCTATAAACTGGTTGGCGAAGAGACGGTAGTGGTCGCATCCACTCCCATGGGTCTGATCAAGGTGCGTGCTACCGGTGATGATTTCAGTGTCGTATCCAGTGTGCCTTACCCCAACCGGGAGTCGGTGCACGCAGAGGTGACCGACGCGCGTATTGCCGAGGTGATGGGTGCAATCGATGAAAAGCGTCGTGGCAAGCGGGACTGGCGGCTGTTGTTCAATTCTCTGCTGATGTACTACAAATTCAACATTAATATGCGCACCATGCCTTCGGGCGCCTACGCGCTCTTCGACAGGGACGGCTACCACTATACCTTTTACGACAGGCAACACCTGGTGAAATCCTTCGATCAGAACAAGGTGGAGGAGCCTTTGGTGCCTTTGCAGTATGCCAATATTGTCTCGCAGCTGCCGCGCGACGACGCGAAAGGCATTGATCGCATACTGGGCATCAATATGACCTACGATGGATTTATAGTGGCCGCAGCGGCGGGTGCAGTCATTATCACGGACCGGGAATTGAACGTAGTGGACTATCAATTATTCCCCGGAGAGCTGGTGGAAAACTCTATCGCAGTGGATTCAGATAACGGTATTTACGTTGTGACATCTGCGAACATGCATAAATTGGTATGGACAGGATCGGCGCTGTCGCAGGACGCTAAAGACGGTGCGTGGAGTTCGCCTTACGATGTGATGCCCCCCGGTATGGCGACTGATATGGGTGCAGCCTCGCAGGGCTCTGGCACCACCCCTTCACTACTGGGTTTCGGCGATGATGAAGACAAGCTGGTGGTGATCTCGGATGGTAATGCTGAAAATGCGCAGATAGTGGCGTTTTGGCGCGATAAAATCCCGCAGAATTTTAAGCAAGAGCCAGGAACACAGTCGCGACGCATAGCTGATCAGATCTCCTTCCGTCTCAGCAAGACCACGGTGGAGGCGTCTCCTGTGGTTTACGGTAACGGTGTGCTGGTTGTAAACAGCACCTACCCGGAGCCAGGTCCGATCTCCATGGATCTGATAAGCAATGCCTTTCTGGCGGGCACCACGCGTGAGCCGCCGCGGGGCATCCAGAAGTACGAATGGCTGCCCGGAGAGAACCGCTTCATCGAGTCCTGGAGTATTGATGATGTGGATAACACGGATTGGATGCCCCCTGCCTTGTCGACCGCCAACGGGTTGGTGTATATCGCCAACAAACGCGATGATAATTACGAATATTTCGCGGCCGACTGGGAAACCGGTGAAAAAAAAGCCACCTGGCAGTTCCCGGATGACAGTGTATTGTGGAATACCTGGGGCGGTATAACGGTATTCCTCCCCGACGGTGATTTTTTGCTGGGTGGATTCTTTGCCATCAAAAGGTACGATACCAGTGGTATGAAAAAAATACGTTGAAAGGATACCCATTGATCATGTTCTCCATGCCTTTGTCATTGGTATGTCGCCTGTGCGTTTTTGTGCCGGGATTGTTTTTTCTTGCAGCCTGCTCCGATACGCCCGATCCGGACGACCAGCTATCCAGCGGCCCATCGGTTCAGCCGATGGTGGAGACCGTGGTTTTAGAGGCTCGTGACTGGCAGGGTGAGATTGCCAGTTTTGGCGTGGTCGAAGCGCTGGAGGAAGTCGACGTCGCCGCCGAGCTCTCCGGCACTGTAAAGGCAGTCCATATCAAGGAAGGTGATCGTGTGCAGGCCGGACAGCTATTGCTCGAACTGGATGATCAGAAAAGACAGCTAGCGTTAGATCAGGCCAACCAGGCAGTGCAGCGTGCCAAAGCGACATTGGAGGAGGCACGGCTGCGCTTGAAGCGTCGCAAGGATCTGGCTGAGCGTGAGTCTGTATCTCGCGAGGTGTTGGACAATGCACAGTTAAATGTGGACGGCGCAGCTGCGGCTTATCAGCAGTCAGTGGCCAGTCGTCAACTGGCCGAGCGGGAACTGTCGGATACCCGAATTTACAGTCCCACCGATGGTCTGGTTGATGTGCGAGCTGTCGAGGAGGGGGAGTCCGTGCAGGCCGGTGCCAGCCTCGTTAAGTTGCAGGCGGTGCATGGTCTACGGATGCACGCCTGGGTGAGTGAAGCCGATATTTCCAATGTACACCCCGGTGGCGATGCGCGTGTGAATGCCACTGCATTTGTAGACAGGGATTACGCTGCTCGTGTGGAGTGGGTAGGCGTGAATGCAGACCCCCAGACGGGAAACTTTCCCGTTAAATTGATCCTCACTGATGACGCGCTCAGGCTGCGTCCCGGTATGACCGCCAGCGCTACCTTGCAAGGTGTCAGTTTTCCGGGTTCGTTGCTGTTACCAGAGGAGGCGCTTGTCGACAGAAACCGACGACGTGTTGTCTTCGTTGTGGAAAAGGGTGTGGCGCGAATGCGCGAGCCCCTGCTGGCAGCCGGATTCAGTAATCGCCTGCGCATTATTTCAGGGCTTGAGCCTGGCGACAGAGTGATTATTGGGGGGCAGTCGAGATTGCTTGACGGTACCCCGGTTAACGTCCGTCAGGGAGACTGAGCCCTGTGCATCATCTGATAGGCTGGTTTGTCGATCGTCCACTTGTGATCAACATGATCATGGGGATGGTGTTCACGCTGGGTTACCTGACCATCGCCGATATGCGTTATGAATATAACCCGCATGTCGATATGGGTGTGATTAATATCACCACGGTGAAGGCGGGGGCGGGGCCGGAACAGGTGGAATTGGCTATTACCCTGCCATTGGAGGAGGAGCTCCTCGAGGTAGAGGGTATCAAAAAGCTCTACTCCAACAGTATGGAGAGCCTGTCGGTCATCACCCTTAATCTTGATCTCGATGCGGCTGCAAAACAGGACATCATGCGCGATATTCAGCAGGCGGTAGATCGTGCGGTAGCCCGGTTGCCCTCAGATCTGCTGGAAAAACCACGGGTAGAAGAGCTGTCGACTCTGATGACTCCCATCATGGAAGTGCATGTTACAGGTGATGTACCCGAAGCCCTGTTGCGGGATGTCGCACGCAATGTCTCCGACGGTCTGCGCGAGGTAGAGGGCATCGCCAGCGTTGAAAAACTGGGCTACCGGCGTCCAGAGGTGCGCATCATGCTGCAGCCGGAGAAAATGGCTCGGCTGGGTATTAGTCATGGTGAGATCATCGAAGCGATTCAAACCCGTAACCGCCGCGAGAGTGGAGGCGCTATCGATTCGTTTGTCGCTGAGAAAAAAATTATAGCGGTAGGTCAGTTCCAAAACCCGCGCGAAGTGGAGGCCGTGGTTATCCGCTCCGGTGCGCCGGGAAACGCAGTTCTGTTGCGCGATATTGCGACCATCGTAGAAGACTATGAGGATTGGGAGGTGCAATCCAGGGTGAATGGGCGCATGGGCGTTACTTTGCAGGCCCGCAAGAAAGCGCTGGCGGACGAGGTGCACACGGCGGCTAATGTTCGGGCTTTTGTGGAGCGTGTGGCAGTGCCGCCCGGTGTTGAGCTGGTCACCACAGCCGATATCTCACGCCTTACCCACAATATGCTGGATGTGTTGGGAGGCAACGCGACACTGGGACTTGTCTCGGTGCTGTTGCTCTTGTGTTACTTCCTGGAGTTGCGCTTTGCAGTCTGGGTTGCAGTGGGTATTCCTTTTGCCGTGTGCTTGTCTTTTCTCGGTCTTGCGGCTATCGACGTAACCATTAACGCGATGAGCCTGACAGCGATAGTGCTTCTCATGGGTATCCTGGTAGACGACGCTGTCGTGGTCAGTGAGAATGTGCAGCGCTTGCGTCAGGAGGGCGTGGATGTGCGCACCGCCAGCGTTGAGGGCTCCGCTCAGGTGGCGCAGCCGGTGATATTCAGTGCTCTCACGACCATGCTGGCTTTTGCACCATTGATGTTTATCGATGGTCCCAGCGGTGATTTCATGGTTCCGTTTCCGCTTGCGGTGATCGTTTTGTTGCTGGCTTCTCTGTTAGAGAGCTTGTGCCTGCTTCCGGGGCATCTGTATCACATTCCCCATCGTGCGACCAAAGAACGGGCGCGAACATTCCTGCGATTGCGTGACTGGTACTCAGGCAAA
This sequence comes from Halieaceae bacterium, assembly GCA_024224435.1. Lineage (GTDB taxonomy): Bacteria > Pseudomonadota > Gammaproteobacteria > Pseudomonadales > Halieaceae > Marimicrobium. The sequence continues at coordinate 15,845 of JAAENL010000300.1, read as the reverse complement.
ATAGGCAGTGTGCTTGAACGGCGTTATCTGTCCCTGTGTGCGTTTGTAGTGGTGTTTGTCGTTGTAATGACCATCGGCTACCAGAACATAAGCTTTAGTATGTACCCAGACGTGGATATCGACACCGTGCAGGTGAAGGTGGAGATGCCGGTGGGCAGTCGTTTCGAAGAAACCGTGGCCGCGGTGGCGGAACTGGAGAGCGAAGTGCGTGACAAGGTCGCTGCAATCGATCTGCTGGCGATCACCAGTCAGATCGGGCATCACGATACGGATTTCTACGGTACTACAGAGGGTCGTAATCACGCGTGGGCTCTGATTTCTATAGAGCTGGAGCCGCTGGGTCGTCGCAGCGGTGACACCAACACACGCGAACTGGTGGAGGATTTAAGGGAATGGGCCGCGGCGAAAACGGGCTTCCATTCTCTTGTTGTGCAGGCCCTGTCGGATGTGCCGGTACTCGGTAAGCCGGTGCAGGTAGAAATAATCAGCACCGGCGACGAGCGCTATCTTGCAGCGGAAGAGTTGCTGCAATACCTGAGTGGCCATGCAGGGATAAGCAGTAGCTGGAGCAGCGTCAATGCCGGCAAAGACGTTGTGGAGCTGGATGTGAATCACATGCTACTGGCCGCCAGAGGCTTGACTATGGAGCAGCTTTTGCAGGCGATGCGCATCGCTGTTGACGGTTTGTTGGTGGATGAAGTGCAGACTCTTGATGAACGGGTTCGTTACCGACTGCAGTTTCCACTGTCGGAGGCGGGTAAACTGAATACGCTGGAAAATCTAGCCTTGGTTAACAGGGCCGGGGAAGCGGTGTACCTGAACAGTGTTGCACGTTTCTCGGTGCGTCCTGGTGAAGCTGATATCAAACACTATTTTGGCAAGCGCACGGTTACGGTTTACGGCGAAATCGACAATACCAACACCAGTGTGCAGGCCATGAACGATGATGTTGCCGCATGGATCGCCTCGCAGAACTGGAGTCGGGCCTACCCCCAGCTGCGGGTGCACATGGGCGGTGAAATGGAAGAGCAGGGCGAGGCGTTGCGTGAACTGGGTGTCGCAGCAATTATCTGCGTGCTCTCCATCTTCGCAGCGCTGGTTATCCTGTTTAATTCAACGTCGCAGCCGTTGCTCGTCATGCTCTGCATTCCCTTTGGCCTGGTAGGCGTCGTGATTTGCTATCTCGTGCAGGGTTTGTCTGTGGGCATGATGGCGATTACCGGGGTCATTGGCTTGATAGGCGTGTTGGTCAATGATTCCCTGGTGTTGCTACACACACTGAACGCCACTCGCAAGAGCCGAGGCGGACCGCTGTTGGTATCCGAAGTGGTCTCGGTGGCGACTCGCCGCTTCCGGCCTATTTTTATTACTTCAGTAACAACGGCGGTCGGTTTATTGCCCACGGCCTACGGTATTCTGGGAGAGAACAGCTACATAAGTCCCATGGTAATGAGTATGGCATGGGGCGTTGTATTCGGCGGGCTGGTTTCGCTGGTGCTGCTGCCGATTCTTTACATGGTGGAACAGGATATCCGTCTTAAGCTGAACAGGCAGCCCGCCACCGGATCGATATAACATCGTGGGTATTGAAGGCCACTATCGAGCTCTTTGTACGGTGAAAACAGTGCAGATCTAGTACTCGCCGGCCTTTTGCAGGTCGGCCGCGCGGTGCGCTTGCTGAATCACGTAAGCCCTTATGGCTTCGCTCTCGACAGTGCTGATATAGGGGCTCATGTTGGGCATACCCTGGGTCCGCAGACTGCCCTGCATAACCACTCTGTGCCAGTCTTCCTCGCTCCAGAGTCTGGCCGAACCGCGCAGGTCTGGAATCAGTAAGCCGGACACTGCATTCAAGCCATGACAGGCCATGCACCGGTCCTGATAGGTTGCGTAGCCTTTGCGCAAGGTATCCGTATCGGCGTCCAGCGGCGGGGGGTTGAAAACGACCTGACTTTGCCATTCAACGGGAGGCAGCGCGCCCTTGGCGCCCAGCTTGAAAGTCAGCACCCGGCTCACGTTGGGCAGGCTCTCCGCCTGAACAAACTCCCCAAAGACCAAAGCGAAAGCGCCTCCCCAGCCGACGTTTATGGAAACGTATTGTTCACCATCGATTGCATAGGTGACCGGTGCTGCTACGACGCCGGTTTGGGTGGGGAAGCTCCACAAGGTCTCGCCAGTGTCAGCGCTGAACGCCACGAACTTACCGTCGGCCGTGCCCTGAAAAACGAGGTTACCGGCGGTCGCCAGGGTGCCCCCGTTCCATGGGCCGCGATGCTCGACGCGCCATGCCTCTCTCTGCGCTACCGGATCCCAGGCCAGTAGTCGGCCTTGCATGAGTGCACGCATGGCATTTCTGTCTGCCTGGCTATCGGGTAAAGAGCCGGCAATACCGTCGGTGCCCGTGTTGCCGCTACCGGGGGTGTAACGAAAACTTTCTGGCTGCCCGTAATTGGCAGGGAAGTCCAGAACGGGTATGTATACCAGGCCTGTCGACGGGTTGAACGACATGGGGTGCCAGTTGTGGCCACCCAGATAAGAGGGAAATACGAGGTAGGGTTCCTCGCGATAGCGTGCCGCGGGTTCCTCGACCGGGCGCCCTGTTGTCATGTCTACATGCGTGGCCCAGGTGATGTCTACGTAGTTCTGCGCCGATATCAACTCACCATTGGTTCGATCCAGTACATAGAAAAAACCGTTTTTGGGAGCCTGCATGAGCACCTTGCGGGCATCGCCGTCAATGGTCATGTCGGCGAGGATAATGTGCTGCGTTGCCGTGTAATCCCATGTCTCGCCGGGCGTCGTCTGGTAGTGCCAGACGTATTCTCCTGTGTCGGGTTTGACCGCAACGATAGAAGAGAGAAACAGATTGTCGCCGCCGCCGGGAGAGCGCAACTCCTGATTCCACGGTGTGCCGTTGCCGACGCCGAAGTAGAGAAGATCGAGTTCTGGATCGTAGGCCATGGAATCCCAAACGGTGCCGCCTCCGCCGCCCAGTTCCCACCAGCGGCCGTTCCATGTTTCTGCCGCCATCTCCATAGCATCATTTTCAAAGGGTAATGATGGATCTGCAGGAACGGTGTAAAAGCGCCACGCCAACGAGCCATCGCTGACGTTGTAGGCGCTGATATAACCTCTCACGCCATATTCTGCTCCGCCGTTTCCTATGAGTACCTTGTCTTTGACGACCCGCGGTGCCCCGGTAATGGTGTACGGCAAGGCAGGATCCAGGGTGGCAATACTCCAGTTCACCGCGCCGGTTTTTGCATCCAGCGCGATCAGGCGACCATCCAGTGCGCCGAGAAAGACTTGCCCTTTCCATACAGCGACGCCGCGATTCACCGCATCACAACATGCGTCTTTGCCTTTCTCTCTGGCGACAACCGGGTCATAGCGCCATAGTGGCGCGCCTGTGCGCGCATCAAGGGCATGCACGATGCTCCATGCAGAGGTCACATAGAGCACGCCATCCACCACAATCGATGTCGCTTCGATGCCACGCTCTGTTTCCAGATCGTAGGACCAGGCCAACCCCAGCTTGGACACATTGTCGCTGTCGATTTCGTGGAGCGGACTGAAACGCTGTTCGTCGTAGGTGCGGCCGTGGCTCATCCAGCTGCCTGGCTCGCTATCGGCGGCGATCAGTCGTGCCGCATCGACATCGGCGGTGTCATCACTGCCATCCTTTTCCAAGCCAGTGCAGCTTCCCAACAGGAAAAACACAGTAGCGATGACGGCAGCGGCTCTGATAGACATGGGCGACTCTCTTTTGTCGACTGACCTGCGCGCCGGTCGATAATGGTGACTACGCCCGACAGCTTAGCCTTTCATGACCAAATGACCAAATGATCCAATACCGGGAAAAGTTATTGCGGAAACTATAGTGCAGCCCGGACCTCTGCGGTCAGACTCTATCCAGATCCGTAACACCTGCCCAAGGCGCAAGCGCAGTTAGCTTTCTTCCTGATAGCTTTCTATGGCAGGGCAGGCACAAAACAGGTTGCGGTCACCGTATACGTTGTCTACCCGGTTGACCGGGGGCCAGTACTTGTCTCGACGCAGGGAGGCCAGCGGGTACGCAGCCTGTTCGCGGTCGTAGCTGTGTTGCCAACTGGTCGCGACCACATCCTCAAGGGTGTGCGGTGCGTTAACCAGCGGGTTGTCGTCCGAGTTGAGGGTGCCGTCCTGAACCGCGTGAATTTCTGATCGAATGGCGATGAGGGCATCGCAGAAGCGATCGATTTCAGCCAGTGATTCTGATTCGGTAGGTTCTACCATAAGTGTGCCGGCGACTGGAAACGACATAGTGGGGGCATGGAAGCCGAAATCGATCATTCGCTTGGCGATGTCCTCTTCGGAAATGCCGCTCTCTTCGGTAATTGGCCGAATATCGAGAATACATTCGTGGGCCACGTTGCCTGCACCACCGGTGTAGAGCACGGGATAGTGGTCACCCAGGCGGCGAGCAATATAGTTGGCACTCAGGATGGCAACTTTGGTGGCTTGTGTCAGTCCTTCGCCACCCATGAGCGCGATGTAAGCCCAGGAGATAGTCAATATTGATGGGCTGCCATAGGGCGCTGCTGAGACGACATCATTGTCTTTATCGAGACCCGCCAGTGGAACCAATGGATGGGTTGGCAGGAAGGGTTGCAGGTGTGCCCCCACGCCTATTGGGCCCATGCCGGGACCGCCGCCGCCGTGCGGTATACAGAATGTCTTGTGCAAGTTCAGGTGGGAAACGTCTGCGCCAAATTTTCCGGGCGCGGCGATGCCTACCAGTGCGTTCAGGTTGGCTCCATCGACATACACCTGCCCGCCGTGATGGTGGACGATGTCACACAGTTCAATGATGCTCTCCTCGAAAACGCCGTGAGTTGAGGGGTAAGTCACCATGATGCAGGATAATTCGTCCTTATGACGCTCCGCCTTCTCGCGCAGTTCAGTGAGATCCACGTTGCCTTGCTCGTCACAGGCTACGATGACCACACGCATGCCCGCCAACGCGGCACTGGCTGGATTGGTGCCGTGAGCAGAGGAGGGAATGAGGCAAACATCGCGTTCCGGTTCGCCGCGGCTCTCGTGATAGCGGCGAATGGCGAGCAGGCCCGCATACTCGCCTTGTGAGCCAGCATTGGGCTGCAGCGAGATCGCATCGTAGCCGGTGCTTTCGATCAGCATGGCTTCAAGCTCTGCAAGCAGTGCCTGGTAACCTGCAGTTTGATCACGCGGGGCAAAGGGATGCAGGCCTGCGAATTCTGGCCATGTGACCGGAATCATTTCGGTAGTCGCATTAAGCTTCATGGTGCAGCTGCCCAGTGCGATCATGGCGCGGTTTAGCGCAATGTCTTTGGATTCCAGTCGGCGCATGTAGCGCAGCATTTCCGTCTCGGAGTGATAATCGTTAAACAGGGGGTGCTGCAGGTAATCCACCGGGCGCTGCAGGGCCACCGGAATTCCTGCATTGTCCTCGACGGATTGATCCACTGACGCCACGGTGGGTGCACTAGCTGCGCCGCTGAAGGCGCACCACAGGGCGCTTACATCCTCGGCCGTAGTAGTCTCATCCAGCGAGACACCCACGCGATCCGACCCGATTATGCGCAGGTTTAGCCCGCTGGCGAGGGCGCGCTCTACGATAGCGGCTTGCTGGTCTCCTACGGTGTAGGTCAGAGTGTCGAAAAAGTGAGGGTTATCCCTAGTGAAACCGGCGTCCATTAAACCCTTATCGAGTATGCAGGTAAGGCGTTGAATGCGGCTGGCGATGCGACGCAGTCCGTCTGGACCATGATACATAGCATAAAAAGCGGCCATGATGGCGAGCAGAGCCTGCGCGGTGCAGATGTTGCTGGTGGCTTTCTCCCGGCGGATATGTTGCTCGCGGGTTTGCATAGCCATGCGGAGAGCCTGGTTGCCGCGCCGATCGATGGACACGCCGATAATACGCCCTGGAGTGGACCGCTTATAAGCATCGCGTGTTGCGAAGTAGGCGGCGTGCGGCCCCCCAAAGCCCATCGGAACGCCAAAGCGCTGACTGTTGCCCACTACTACGTCGGCGCCAAGGGCCCCCGGGGATTTGACCAGCAGCAGCGCCATGATGTCTGCAGCGACAGCAACCATCGTCTGCTTGCCGTGCGCCTTTTCGATCAGGGGGGAGATATCTTCAAGGTCACCGTGAGTGCCAGGGTATTGCAGCAACAGGCCGAACGCATCGTGCTCCGCCAGGAGTGCACCGGGATCGCCGATAACCACCTCGATATCCAGTGCTTCTGCCCGGGTTTTCACAACCGCAATGGTTTGGGGATGACAGTCCTCGGCAATTAAGAAAGTGGCGCTGCGATTCTTCTTGTTGACTCGCTGCAGCAGTGTCATGGCCTCTGCCGCTGCAGTGGCTTCGTCCAGCATGGAGGCGTTGGCCAGGTCCATACCGGTGAGGTCAAGTATCATCTGCTGAAACGTGAGCAGTGCTTCCAGCCTGCCCTGCGAAATCTCGGGTTGGTAGGGCGTGTAAGCGGTATACCAACCGGGGTTCTCCAGGACGTTACGCTGGATGACGGGTGGCGTTATCGTGTCGTAATAACCGGTCCCGATAAAAGAGCGATTCACCGTGTTAAGGCTGGCCAGTTCCCGCAGGCGCTGTATCACCTGTTGTTCGGTTTGTGCACCAGGAAGTGCCATAGGTTCTCGCCGTATAGCCGCGGGCACCGTGGCGTCGATGAGGGCATCCAGGCTGTCGTAGCCTATGGTCCGCGCCATTTCGGTTTGCTGCTGCGCCGACGGGCCAATATGCCGCCGGATAAAATCGCTGCGGTTTTCGAGGTCAATCAGGGACGGACGACTCATCGTTGCTCCGAAAGTTGCCAAAATCAGGGGAAAGCAGTTGCGCACTAAGCCAACTGGCCATTTTAGCAAAGTAGATGCGTGTCGGGCAACGCTGTGTGCCGCGCAGCGTGCACGCAGTCCGCTAATACCGACTGTCTTTAACGGGTAAAACGAGTGGTCTGGCAGTCTGATTTACTGGAAGAGGGTGAAAGCTGCGAAAAGTGGCCAAACAGGCGATCCCGGTGACAGGCCTCAGAGCGGACAGGCACCTCGGGGAGAGCCTTTAGCGTGCTATTTGCAGTTCCCCCCCCTGGGTATACGTAGACGTTGTTCGGCGTGCCTGTTCAGGGCAGCGGGGCGGTATGTTGAGCGCGCAGATGAATTTGAACCGATTATCCGGTCGCTTTGCTTCTCCCTGTTTGTTTCTGGACTGCCCTGTAAAACGGGTGGTTCCGTCGATATCATCGGCGTATCTCAAGCAGGGCGGGGTCACTCGCACTCTATTTCGCTTCCAGAGACGCGTTCCGAGCATCTTTACGGGTTGCCTTTTTGCATCGTCGCAGGTATCACTGGAAGCCTCAAAAATAAAGGAAGGTAATAGCCTGTGTTTGATGTTGTCAGCCCTGATTCCGTTTCGATGGACAACGCCCAACTGGGACGTGTGCATGAGCATTTGCAGAAACACTACATCGAGCCCGGCAAGATTTCCGGTAGCGTTACCTTGGTCGCGCGGCGCGGGCAGGTGTGTCTGTTAGACGTTCAGGGGTATCGCGATGTAGAACGCGCACTGCCTATGACTGCAGACAGCATCATGCGTATTTATTCCATGACCAAGCCCATCACCTCCCTGGCAATGATGACGCTGCATGAAAAGGGGCTTTTTTCACTCGATGATCCGGTGCACCGTTACATTCCTGGCTGGCGTGACTTGCCCGTCTGGAAATCCGGTTCCTACCCTCTCTTTGAAACAGTGCCTGCCCGGCGTGCCATGACAATACGCGATCTGTTTATGCACACCTCAGGCATAACCTATGACTTTCTGCGTGACTCTAATATTGACTACGCCTACCGCAAGGCCGGTGTTGGTAGGCCAAGGCTAGGTTATACCCTGCAGCAAATGGTCGATGAGCTCGCACAAATGCCCCTGCTTTTTTCGCCGGGTGATCGTTGGAATTATTCGTTGTCTACGGATGTGTTGGGCTATCTGGTAGAAATTCTCAGTGGCCAAAGTTTGCCGGACTATTTGCGCACTGCGATCTTTGAACCGTTGGGCATGCACGATACCTGCTTCGAAATTCCTGCTGATAAAGTGGATCGCTTTGCCAGCTGTTACACGCGCAACATGGAAAAGGGGATGGACCTTACCGATGACGCCCGTAGCAGCGAGTTTGCCGAACGTACTTTTTATTCCGGGGGAGGTGGCCTGTTGTCTACAGCGGGCGACTATTACCGCTTTTGCCAGATGCTACTGGGAGGCGGCACCCGTGACGGTGTGAGGATTATCGGTTCGCGCACTTTGGATTATATGACTCGCAATCACCTACCGGGCGGGGCGGATATGGGGGCCTTTGCGACCGGCAGTTTCAGTGAGGCTGCCTACGAGGGGGTAGGATTTGGCCTGGGCTTTGCGAGTACGATTGATCCGATAGGCAACGGACACCCGGTGTCTCCGGGAATTTATTTCTGGGGTGGGCTGGCCAGCACGCTTTTCTGGGTAGACCCTGCAGAGGAGATGGTGGTGATCTTTATGACGCAGCTCATCCCTTCGCGAACCTTCAACTTCCGCGGACAGCTTGAGAACATCATTTACGGCGCTCTGAACTAGGTGTGTTCCTCGACCTCCCGCTGAACTCACCTTTACGGTAGCGGTGCACTTCGCCTATCTTGGCGGCCTGTGCAGAGGAACTTTTTCTGATAAGCACGGCCGGTGAACTGGTGGAGTCTGTAAGCGCTGGTACAGGCTTGCCGACGCCGATGCGGGCGACTGGGCTTATCCTGCCGAGTAGCGAATACCGGTTAAATAGTAAATCTTTTCTCCTGAAGGGCTCTGCACATGCACTTCGTCATCGATGCGTTTACCCAGCAGTGCGTTTGCGAGGGGTGAGTCCATGCTGAGTTTGCCCGCTTCGATATCGAATTCGTCGGGTCCAACAATGCGCCATTCCTGTTCGAGTCCTGCTTCGTTTTCCAGCGTGATCCATGCGCCGAAGAAGACTTTGCCTGTATCGTCAGGGGAGCGCGTGACGATCTCGAGCTCGTCCAGTCGCTTGTTGAGGAAGCGCACCCTGGAGTCGATTTCCCTGAGTCTGCGCTTGCCATAAATATAGTCGCCGTTCTCTGAGCGATCGCCATTTTTGGCAGCTTCATGTACCGCATCGGTGACTCGGGGCCGCTCCACTTTCCACAGTGCATGCAGCTCTGCCCGCAGGGTCTGCTCTCCCTCGGGGGTTATATAGTTCGAGCCGCGTGGTCGCGGTGGTCTGTAGCGTCCCATTCCCTTATTCTAACGGCTGTTCTCCCCCAGCGGTATGGTCGGTGCTTGATCGACACGATGCCCCAAAAGTGAGGTGCTACAAAGCATGACCAGAGTCATTCTGTTTTGCCTGGCGAGCTTGGCAGGTTCATCTGTTGCCTGGGGTCAATGCCCCGAGCTTGAGGGCAGCCTGACGCAGGGAGGGCTGGTGTGGGGTGTGGTCGCCCCCGGCAGCGAGGCAACCCTGGACGGTGAGGCGCTTGACGTCATGGAGGACGGCACGTTGCTGGCTGGTTTTGGTCGCGATGCTGCGGCAACTGCAGAACTGGTTGTGAGCGGAGAAACCAACTGCCGACAAACCCTCACGATTGAACCCCGTCAGTACAATATTCAGCGTGTTGAGGGCGTGCCGCAGAAAACCGTGACACCGTCACCGCAGCACCTTGAGCGTATTCGCAGCGAACAAGTTTTGATTAATGCGGCCCGCGCCCAGCAGTTGCCGCGTCCCGATCTGTTAGGCGCTGCATTAACGGGATTTGAGTGGCCGTCCGTTGGGCCTATCTCGGGCGTATATGGCAGCCAGCGCTACTACAATGGCTCGCCTGGCAGGCCCCATTACGGCGTGGATGTAGCGATGCCAACCGGCACGCCGGTGCGCGCTCCCGCAGCAGGCGTGGTAACCCTGGCCGAGCCGGATTTGTTCTACTCTGGCGGCACGGTATTTCTCGATCACGGCTACCGTCTTTCCTCGGCGTTCCTGCACATGAGCAAGGTGCTCGTGAGGGTAGGGCAGGAGTTGCAGGCTGGCGACCTGATCGGTGAGATTGGTGCCAGCGGTCGTGCTACGGGGCCACACCTCGATTGGCGGATGAATTGGCGTAACCGCCGCATTGATCCGCAGTTGCTGGCCCCGTCCATGCCGCTGGCGCCCGCACCCTGATCACGCGCCCGGGGGCCAGGCAGCATGCCTGGCACCTCGCGGTGCGGAATGTTGCTCCGTCGGGGCAGAGGGGATTTGCTCGGCTGGCTTCACCGCTGCCCTGCCGGCGGACTCGACAGTCCCCAAGCTCGGTAAAAGTCCGTATAATGACGCGAAAACCGGCATCGAGAGCCTCTCATGATTGATAAACGATTACTCAGTATTCTGGTGTGCCCGGTGAGCAAGGCACCCGTGGAGTACGATGAGCAAAAGGACGAGCTGGTCTGCAAGGCTTCTGGCCTGGCTTACCCGGTGCACGACGGTATCCCGGTGATGCTGGAGAGTGAGGCGCGAGTGCTCACCGCTGATGAGAAGCTGGGCTAGGTTATGGCAGCCAGCATATTCAGTAAGATTATCGACGGCGAAATCCCCAGCGACTTGATATACGAAGACGAGCACTGCATAGCCATCCACGACATCAACCCTCAGGCACCGGTGCATGCGTTGGTCATTCCGCGCAAGCCGATTCGTATGCTGGTGGATGCCCAGCCCGACGATCAGGCCCTGCTGGGACACCTGATGCTGGTGGCCAACAAGGTGGCACGAGATTTGGGGGTGGGCGAGGGCTTTCGCCTGGTGGTAAATAACGGTGAGTCGGTAGGTATGACGATTTACCACCTACACCTGCACATTATGGGCGGGCGTACCTACGCCGAACAAAGCATGGGCTAAGTGCCCTCACCGAGACGACCAATGAAAACAGGCGAAATACGAGAGGCCTTTCTGGGCTACTTCGAAGCGCAGGCGCACACTCGCGTAGCGAGTAGCTCCCTGGTGCCGGGGAATGATCCAACCCTGCTGTTTACCAATGCGGGTATGAACCAGTTCAAGGACGTTTTCCTCGGCGCAGAATCCCGTTCCTACCAGCGAGCTACCAGCGCGCAGCGCTGTGTCAGGGCCGGGGGCAAACACAATGATCTCGAAAACGTCGGGTATACCGCGCGCCATCACACGTTTTTTGAAATGCTGGGGAATTTCAGCTTCGGCGACTATTTCAAGCGGGACGCTATTTGCTTTGCCTGGGAGTTTCTGACGGGCACGCTCGGTCTGCCGCCGGAAAAATTTTGGGTCACAGTGCACGTGTCCGACGATGAGGCAGAGCGCATATGGGTTGAGGAAATCGGATTTCCGAAAGAACGCATATCACGTTTGGATGAAGACAACTTCTGGCAGATGGGCGACACCGGTCCCTGCGGTCCCTGTAGCGAAATTTTCTTCGATCATGGCGATCACGTACCCGGAGGTCCACCCGGCAGTGAAGGAGAGGATCTGGATCGTTATATCGAAATCTGGAATCTGGTGTTTATGCAATACAACCGTGATGCGGCCGGCGAGTTCCACCCGCTGCCGAAGCCCTCGGTGGATACCGGTATGGGGCTGGAGCGGATTGCGGCGGTTATGCAGCAGGTTCACAGTAATTATGAGATTGACTTGTTCCAATCCCTGATCGCAGAAGCGGCACGTATCGTCGAGGTCGATGACCTCGAGGAAAATTCGCTGCGGGTGATTGCCGATCATATTCGTTCCTGTGCTTTTCTCGTGACTGACGGTGTATTGCCAGGTAATGAGGGCAGGGGATACGTGTTGCGCAGAATCATTCGCAGGGCGGTTCGTCACGGCAACAAGCTGGGCGCGCGCGGCCCGTTTTTTTACAAGCTGGTACCGACGCTGGTGCATGAGATGGGCGATGCTTACCCGGAGTTGGTAAAGGCGCAACCCCAGGTGGAGAAGGCGCTTCTGTTGGAGGAAGAACAGTTCGAACGGACGCTCGACAACGGCATGCAGATTCTGGAAGAAGCGCTGGAGCGACTCGACGACAAAGTAATACCCGGTGAGGTGGTATTCAAGCTGTATGACACCTACGGGTTTCCCACTGACCTCACCAATGATATTGCTCGCGAACGTGGTTTGAGCCTCGATATGGAGGGCTACAGTGCGGCGATGGCGCAGCAGCGTTCGCGGTCTCAGGAGAGCGGTAGCTTCAAGGTCGATTACAACGAAGCGCTGAAGCTTGAGGGCAGCACGGAATTTACCGGTTACGAAAACGTAGCAGGCGATGGCGTCGTGCGTGCAGTGCTGCGCGATGGGGAAGAAGTGGGAGAGTTGTCTGCCGATGAAAAGGGTGTGCTGGTGCTCGATCGCACCCCGTTTTATGGTGAGTCGGGTGGTCAGGTAGGTGATTCAGGGTACCTTGAGGGTGCTAAAGTCAAGCTCGAGGTAATGGATACCACCAAAGCGGCCGAACACCATCTGCACCATGTAAAGGTGTTGAGCGGGAGCGTGAAGTGCGGTGACCGGCTGGAAGCCCGGGTTGATCCAGCGGTGCGACAGGCAACGCGCTTGAATCACAGTGCGACGCATCTTTTACATGCAGCCCTGCGTAAGGTGCTCGGTGAGCACGTGCAGCAGAAAGGCTCACTGGTGGACTCTCGGCGACTTCGTTTTGATTTTTCCCACCCCGAGGCACTGTCGGCGCAACAACTGAAAGAGATAGAAAGCATCGTCAATGAACAGGTGCGCGGCAACACGGGGGTGCGGACCCGTCTGATGAATATGGATGATGCCGTGGCCGCGGGTGCGATGGCTTTGTTTGGTGAAAAATACGGTAACGAGGTGCGCGTGCTGTCGATGGGAGAGGACGATTTTTCCGTCGAATTATGTGGTGGAACCCATGCGGACCGTACCGGTGATATTGGCTTGCTGCGCATTGTGTCGGAAACCGGTATTGCATCGGGCGTGCGTCGCATAGAGGGTGTCACCGGTCGGGGCGCTCTCGACCTGGTTGACTCACGGGAAGCCAGCCTGACGGCAGTCTGTGACACGGTGAAGGGCACGGCGGACAGCGTTTTGGACAAGGTCACAACGCTGCGTGCTGAAAACCGCGATCTGGAGAAGGAGGTCGCCCGTCTCAAGCAAAAGCTGGCAGCAGGCACCGGCGCAGATCTCACCGCCGGTGCAATCGAAGTGCAGGGTATCAAGGTGCTGGCAGCGAATGTGGAGGGGGCGGACGCCAAATCTCTGCGCGATACTCTGGACCAGTGCAAGAACAAACTGGGAAGCGGCGTGATACTGCTGGCGGCGGTGAATGGCGATAAAATCGCGCTCACAGCGGGTGTTACTAAAGACCTTACCAGCCAGATAAAGGCTGGCGACTTGATGCGGGAGTATGCTGGCCGCCTCGGTGGCAAGGGTGGCGGTAAGCCCGATATGGCCCAGGGTGGAGGGGCAGATGTAAGCGCCCTGCCAGAGGTGCTGAAATCCCTCCCCGACTGGGTCTCCACGCAGCTTGGCTAGCTAACGAGCAGCCTTGTAGCCGGGGACCCGGAGAAGTATAAAACATGGCCGTTTTAGTGTTTAATGACGCCACTTTTCACGCGGGTCTTGATTGGCCCTGCGAAACGTCTGGGTAATATGAGTCTGATCGTCCAAAAATTTGGCGGAACCTCGGTCGGTAGCATTGAGCGCATCGAGCAGGTGGCTGAAAAAGTTGCCGGTTTTCGCGCTAATGGCGACGATATCGTCGTGGTGGTCTCTGCAATGAGCGGCGAGACCAATCGCCTGCTTGCGCTTGCCAGCGAGATTCAGGATCAGCCCGTCGTGCGGGAGATGGACGTATTACTCTCGACGGGCGAGCAGGTTACGGTCGCGCTGTTGAGCATGGCCTTGAACAAGCGCGGCGTAAAGGCGCGATCCTATACAGGTGGACAGGTCCGCATCCTCACCGACAGTGCGCACACCAAGGCGCGTATTCGAGAGATAGATGATGCTCATATGCGCAGAGACCTTGAGGATGGCAGCGTGTTGGTGGTGGCGGGATTCCAGGGTGTGGATGAAAGCGGCAATATCACCACCCTCGGTCGCGGTGGCTCGGATACAACGGCGGTAGCGCTGGCCGCCGCGCTTCATGCTGACGAGTGTCAAATCTATACCGACGTAGACGGGGTCTATACGACGGATCCTCGCGTGGTTGACGGTGCCAGGCGCTTGCCCAGAGTCACGTTTGAAGAAATGCTCGAAATGGCCAGCATGGGGTCCAAGGTGTTGCAGATTCGTGCGGTCGAGTTTGCGGGTAAATACAATGTGCCGCTGCGTGTGCTGCACAGTTTTGAAGACGGCCCTGGCACCCTGATTACACTGGAGGAAGATAGCACTATGGAAACGCCGACCATTTCGGGTATCGCATTCAATCGGGATGAGGCCAAGCTGACTATCGAGGGTGTTCCGGATACGCCGGGCGTGGCCTACAAAATTCTCGGCCCCATTGGTGAAGCCAATATCGAGGTGGACGTAATTGTACAAAACGTCAGCCATGATAAGACGGTGGACTTCACTTTCACGGTGTCACGAAACGACCTGCCGGCGGCGGAAAGCGTACTGGCGCAGGTGGCGCGTGACCTGAATGCGGGTGAGGTGCGCGCAGACAGCAAAATCGCCAAGGTATCGGTAGTGGGAGTTGGCATGCGGTCCCATGCGGGCGTTGCCAGCCAGATGTTCGCGGCATTGGCAGAGGAGGGGATCAACATCATGATGATCACCACGTCTGAAATAAGAATTTCGGTTATTATCGAGGAAAAGTTCCTCGAACTGGCTGTGAGATGCCTGCATTCTTCTTTTGGCCTCGAAAAGGAACCAAAGGACGAAAGCACAGACTAAACTACAGCGCACGAGCCTGCACTACAGCGCGAGCATTGTTGTATAGTAAGTAGACAGACGCCAAATTGCGCCAAACGTCAGCAGCCGTAAGGGTTGCACAACAGGGCCTCGTTATCGGGGACAAAAGGGAATAGTTCCAGTAACGCTATGGTTGCTGGACCCGGGAGAAGCGGAATGTTGATATTGACCCGTAGAATAGGTGAATCACTCATGATAGGTGATGAGGTCACTGTGACAGTGCTGGGCGTAAAGGGAAATCAGGTGCGGATCGGCGTGAATGCTCCCCGAGAGGTCGCTGTGCACAGGGAGGAGATATACAGTCGCATCCAGCAAGGTGACTCGCAAGACGCTGAAAAAGACGAAGAATAGCCCCTGGTAATCAATTTCCCTCATGATTTAGCAATTTTATGGTATGATCTTCGCCCGTTAAAAGTGACCCAGTAACGCGTTTCCGTTGCCCTCTGTGTTGGCGGTTGACCGTGCCGAGGCGTCACCAAATAAATTACGGAGAGCTGGCCGAGTGGTCGAAGGCGCGCCCCTGCTAAGGGCGTATAGGCTTATACCCTATCGAGGGTTCGAATCCCTCGCTCTCCGCCATAAATGAAAAAGGGCTGCTCGCTAGGGTGGCCCTTTTTTATTCATAGAGGTGAGTGGGACCAGGAAGAGAATCCCGTTCGACAAAACGCGACCATAGGAGCGTTTTGAACGAGGAGCGCAGCGACGAAGCCCCGCAGGGGTCAGAACAGCCCTTAGGCTGATCTGATTAATCCCTCGCTCTCCGCCAAGCAGTCTGCGGATCAGAGACTTTAGACAGAGACCGACCGCAGAACCCCCGCAAAGCCCGCTATTCAGCGGGTTTTTTGCATTTTTGGGTTGAACGTAACAGTGACTGGGAGACGGGCTGTCAGGTCCGGAATCGCC
>JAAENL010000299.1 GCA_024224435.1 Halieaceae bacterium | reverse complement strand
CAGGCGGATGAATACGCTAGCACAATACAAGCATTTCGCGACGCGGGTGAAAGCGGTGAGTACTTTGACACCTCTGTCGGTTATGCAGTATTTCCCACTATCGGCAAGGGCGGCATTGGCATTGGCGGCGCGTACGGCAAGGGACAGGTATACAAAGACGGCGAGCTCATCGGAACGTCGACCATGGCTCAGGCCACGATCGGTTTACAGCTGGGTGGGCAGGCATACAGCCAAATTATCTTCTTCGAAAACGACGCCGCACTCAACGACTTCACAGCGGGAAACTTTGAATTCAGCGCCGAAGCCAGCGCCGTCGCGATCACCGCAGGCGCTTCCGCTACGGCAAGCACCGGCGGTGGCGCATCCGCGGGCGTCAGTGGCGGCAAAAACGATGCTACCACCACCTCCGCGGGCTACCGCAAGGGCATGGCAACGTTCACAGTCGCCAAAGGCGGCCTGATGTACGAAGCCGCACTCGGTGGCCAGAAGTATAGCTACGAAGCTCTCTAGTCAGATATCAGAAAAGAAAAAGGCCGCGTTTTACGCGGCTTTTTTTTGCTCGAGTGTCCGCACCTACCAGGTCTCACCGAAGGGCCGAAGGACAACATCGAAGGTCCAACTAGACTGCGGTTGATGCGCGATATGAAAGCACTCGCTGGCAATATCATCCGGGTTGGCAAAAAAATCGTCGGCATGATCCGGCAACATTTTTCGTGTCCAGGGTACATCGATAGCCGCATCAATGGCTATATACGCGACATGAATCCCCTTGGGACCCAGCAGGCGTGCAGCCGATTCCAGCAAGATGCGTTGAGCGGCCTTGGTTGGCGCGAAACTGGCGAAATTTGCGCGACCACGGTATGCCGCTGTGTTTCCCGTCGCGAGAATAGCGCCCCGGCCTGCCGCGACCATAGCAGGAACAAAACCCTGCACAAGTTGCAACAACGCCGTCGTATTCACCCTGAAGTTATGCTCCAGTAGATCAGGGTCCAGGTTCAACACATCGCCTGTTCCGCCCCCGACCGCGTTGTGAATAACCACCTGCGTGTCACCCAGGGAGTTGATTTCGCCAATCGTCGCGGCCAGGGCTTCCCGGTCAGACACATCGCAGACAAAAGGCACGGCACCGGGTATGGCCGTTGCCAGCGCCTCAAGTCGCTCCTCATTCCGAGCGATCATCGCGACGCGATATCGCTCCGAGAACTTTCTCACCAATGCAGTACCGGTTCCCGGACCCACACCAGTGATAACACATACCTTTTCGCGCATACACAGTCGCTCGCTGTTGATATCTAGCCAGCAATAGTTACGCCGGCAGTTTTTCCACCACGCCTTTGTCGCCATCCAGTCGGATACGGTCACCCGTCTGAAGATAGACTGTGCCCTCCCGGGTATTCACCACACAGGGCAAACCATATTCCCGTGCGATAACCGCGCCATGGGACACCGCACTGCCGAGATCAGTCACCAACCCTCCAATTAAACTGAAGTAAGGTGTCCAGCCAATATCAGTGATCGGTGTAACAAGAATTTCCCCTGGTAGCAGAGCGGCAGCTTCCGCCAGCGTATGCGCGACCCGTGCGACTCCTTCGATCACACCACGAGAGGCCGGCCGGCCGTGCAAAACGCCGTCGGCCGAAATCAACGAGCGCTCTTCCAGCGGTTGCGGCGCGCCAACGGATATTTCAGGGAACTCGAAAGACTGCTGGTAATGCAGCGCCTCGCGCCGGGCTAGCGCGTGGTCAACCGTGGCAGAACCAGATCCCGCGACCAGCCCCGGGAGTTCGTCAAAACTAAAGAAGTTGACAAGATCGGCCTCGGGCAAAACACCCTCTGCGTGAAGTAGCTTACCAAGATGCTGGAAAGCCAGTTTAAATTGATGGGCCACGGCAACGAGTTGTGACTTGGTATGTTCGCGACGGCGAATCGCATCATGCGCCTTCGGCAGGACCCAGCGCAAGCCACGGGACAACTGCGACCACTCGATAGACCCGGCCTGCGGCTGGCGGAGCTCTCCGGCAAGCAATCGCGCATTCACTGCCGCCTGCATACTCTGGATCAAAGGCTCAGCACTCTCCCCCCATGCGGGATCACGCATACACAGTTCGCGATATCCTCGGTGCCCGTTCTCCTGCAGGAACTGGGCAAAAACAGCACCCAACTCAGGCTCATTCCGCAGCCAGGCCAGAGCCTCCGCCGGTGTCGCTTCCCTGAAGCGTTCAGGCGCGTCAGCGTGCGCCGCCACGCGATCCACCAGGGCATCCAGCTTTTCCAGCATCACCGCACTTTCAACCCCGGTAGCACCCGACAGCAATCGAACCGCCTCACTTTGCTCCTCGCTTGTGCTGTTATTCGAGCGTCCAGACACCATATTCTCGACAATTGATGAGAGAAAACCGGACAAGGCAGAAGATTGAATATGAACTGCCATCGCATGATTGAAAAAATCTGCCTTGCCTTCGATTTCAGACCACATCGCGCGACTATTGTCCTTGTGCTCTACACGGAACGTTGCCAGATCGTCGCCAAAACGTTGCACTACTGAAGGCGCTTTCAGGCAATAGCGCAAAAGCCTGGCGGTATTGAATATCCGTCGAGGTAGCGACTGTGGCGGCAACGCCTTCAGCTCAGGAATGACTCGTCCACACAAGGCTTGACCCGTTTGCTCTACGGTAGACCCCAAAACCGCGGATGACATCACCACGTTACCCGTGAGGTTTAAGAATAAATGACCAAAAGCCCAGGCCGTGATTTGCCAATCTGGCTGAATCTGGGATCTAGCACCTACAGCAACTTGCATATGCTGCAGCCCGTAATCGATACCCCACCCGGTAAAAGATCCAGTCAGGGGACAGACGGCGCCGGGCATCATCTCGCTCACGTTGCTGATAGTGAGTACATCGTCAGGACGCGGTAATGGAGTGTCGAATGCATTGAGGTCGGCAGGTAGAGTTGTCACCGGCCTTGCCTGCAACCAGTAGAGGACTCCATCCTGATCAATCGCCCATTCAAGATCCAGAGGCTGGCCTTCGTGGAGCGCTGCGCTGCGTGCACCGACTGCTATCGCCCCGATTTCCGCATCACTCAGCAGTGGCTCTGAACCTGCCAGCTGCCGCCCCAGAATGTGACCACCGCTATCAACGCGATAATGATCTGGTGTCGCCTCGCCACTCACGAGTTTTTCCCCCAGCCCTGCGACCGCGTCGACCACGAGCAGATCGCGCCTCGCGCTCACTGGATCGGCCGTGAATACCACCCCCGCTGCCCGCGCATCGACCATCACCTGCACCACGATATTCATACCGACAGCCTCAGTATCTGCCTGCTCGCGTTGATAACTGTGGGCCCTCTCACTAGAGAGAGAGTCGACGCAACGAGCTATGGCTTGCTGCAGAGCATCCAAGCCCTGCACGTTGAGCACTGTCTCGTACTGCCCAGCAAAGGAAGCATCTTCGCCGTCTTCCCCAAGCGCAGATGACCGCACTGCCACCGGCCCTGCCCCGATATCAGCATAAAATCGCGACAGAGACTCGGGCTGCTCTCCTCCGCTCGCGTTGCGCAGCACAAACGCAGGCGGCACCGGCAGGCCCATGCTCACGAGACGCGACAGACCGTAGGCCTTGCCACCCACGCTCGCATCGCTTATTTCTTCTAGCGAAAAAACGTCAACACTCACTGCAAAAAACCTCGCAAAAACGATTCACAATTTCGGACGGCGTGGACGTGATCATCCACGCCCCATAATAGCTGCTTCATCCTGCAGCACGTCATGCACCACAGGATGCTCTTTCACTCTTTCGACAAACCCTGAAAAACAAGGCCAACGACCGGCATCCAACTCATAACCAGCATAGGCGGCATTCACAAAAGGACTCATCAGACTCATATCTGCGATCATAAAATCGCCAAACAGATAGCCCGATTCCGGCACCTGCGCCTCAAGATAATCCAGCAAGGGAGGCAGCTGCTTGCTAATGATTTTTTCGACAAGCTCTTCATCGGGCTCCTGCTTGAGCACCATGGGGCGCATAAAGCGCTGAAAGAAAATACCCGCAGCAAGTTCCGCAATACGGGTGCCTCCTAACTCCTCATACCAACGGGCCATCGCCCGATCGCTACTGTCCCGCGGATAGAGCGGCGGCTCCGACTGACTGTCCTCAAGGTACTCGCAGATGACCGTTGAATCGCAAATGGTTAGCGCCCCGTCCTGCAGTGTCGGTATCTTACCCAGAGGATTTAACCTGCGATATTCCTCATCCTTCGTGAAGGGCATTTGCTGCAGTTGCTCATAGGAAAGCCCCTTGATTTTTAAAGCCACTAAAACCTTTCTTACAAAAGGAGATGCTGAGGCGCCGTGCAATATCATCATTTATTACTCTCCTGAATTAATCTTTTTACCCAATATTAACTCAACTTTAAACTACCGCTGCACCGCGGACACCCAGACTACGGCTTTCTATCGCTCTCAATGCTGTATTTCAGTACTGATCGCTGATTCGTCTCGACAAACTACTGCTCCTAGCGAAAACGTAGCACTTTGTCTTTCAAGGGGCGCAACCGCAGATTCAGAAAATCAATAATGAAATTCTGGTATACGCGCCAGGGAAGACGCCTTCCCTGCCTGGGAAACTTGTCCATAGCGCGCAAAACGTAGCCTGATGTGAAGTCGAGCATAGGATCCTCTTCAATCTTACCGCTTGCCATAGTCGGCACAGCCACCGTTGTACCGGTACGCCGCATCCGGTTGAGAATTCGGCATACAAACATAGCGGTTAGATCTGATTTCAACGTCCAGGATGCGTTGGTATAACCAAACACCTGAACTAGGTTAGGCACGTTAGCCAACATCATGCCTTTATACACAAATAGCTCATGCGGTTGCATTTCCTCACCGTCGACAGTCAAAGACGCGCCGCCGATGAACTGCATATTCAGGCCCGTCGCCAGCACGATGATATCGGCCTCGAGGTCCTGACCTGATTTCAGGTGAATTCCAGATTCAGTAAAATGTGAAATATGATCGGTGACCACCTCAGCACGCTTACTGCGAATAGCGTCAAACATATCCCCGTCAGGTACCGCACAAAGGCGCTGGTCCCAAGGGTTATAATTTGGAGTGAAGTGCTTGGCAATATCGTAGTCCTCACCCAGCTGCTTGCGCACCTCACCCAGCAGAAGCTTTTTCACAAAATGAGGCTTGCGCCGAGATAAATTGAAGACAAATATCTGCAACACAACTCGCTTCCATCGCACAAGTCGATACACCCAGGACGACGGAAGCTTACCGTGCAGTTTAGCTGACCAGGAATCCTCTTCCGGGATCGACGCGATGTAGGTCGGAGATCGCTGCAACATAGTAGTGAGCATCGTGTCCCGGGCAAGTTCCGGCACCAGAGTTACCGCCGTCGCGCCACTGCCGATAACCACTACCCTCTTGTCCTTATAGTCCAGATCTTTCGGCCAATGTTGAGCGTGGACAATCGTACCTCTAAATTGGTCACGACCAGTAAAATCAGGCGTGTAGCCCTGCTCATAATCGTAGTATCCGCTGCACATCATGAGGAACCCGCAGCGAAGCTCGATGCGCTCTTTCCCCTCACGCTCTACAGAGACCGTCCAACAGTCTGCAGAGGATGACCAACTCGCACCTATTACGCGGTGGCGATAACGTATATGCTGATCAACGGAAGTCTCCGACGCCGTCTCTTTTAAGTAGCGCAGTATCGAAGGACCGTCGGCCAGAGCCTTGCGCTCCGGCCAGGGTTTGAAGGTGTATCCAAGAGTGTACATATCACTGTCAGAGCGTATCCCCGGATAACGAAACAAATCCCACGTGCCGCCGAGGCGCTCGCGGCTCTCGAGCAGCAGAAAACTGCGATCTGGACACTTTTTTTGGAGGTGCCTGGCGCTGCCAATACCGGACAGACCGGCCCCAACGATCAACACATCCACATACTCT
>JAAENL010000298.1 GCA_024224435.1 Halieaceae bacterium | reverse complement strand
ATGCGGCGTAGCGCTTCCATCAAGATGTAGGCCAGCGAGGAGAGCAGCAGGCGCAACTGGTTTGGCCACCAGTTATGACAACTCGTGCGATCGCTGAACATGTCCAACTGTTGTTCCTTGATTCGGTTTTCCATGTCACCGCGGGCACAATAATCTCGATCATAAAGTCGCTGCGGATCCCCTGGCAGGTTCGTCACTACGTAGCGTGGGTTGCGGCCCTGTGGTCCGTGTTCAGATTTCATAATTACGCGTCGCGGACGATCCCACGAGTGAGCCGCATAGGACGTTTCGCCGAACACTCGCTGCTTGATCCCCGTTGCGTTGAACTGATTTTCTGCCTGCGTCATCTGGTCAGCCGCGAGTGCGTTAATACGTTTGTTCTTCGCTAATCCCACGATATAGCCGACTCGGTGTTTGTCGCACCAACGCAGCATGCGCCACCGGCAGAAGCCACTGTCGCCTCGGAAAACTATCTTTACGCCGGGCCACTCCTTGCGCAGGCGTGCCGGGCTCCATCGATGTTGCTGGGCCGCAGATAGGCGGCCAGAAGCTGTGAACCACAAAAAACGTACAGCGGCAGAAAACAGTAGTGGTCGTAATCGCCGTGAAAGAAGCGCCCTTCCTGTCGTCCATGGACGGGGTTATCGGTCGCATCGAAGTCCAGTACCAGACGCTTTGGCGGCGTCGCGAAAGAGGAGATAAACGTCTCGACGATGAGCAAAGAAATCTGCCGGGCACTTTCGCGATCAGCCCGATTCTCCAGTCGACACAGAGTTGGCGAACGGGCCAGTGCTTTGTCACGCTCAATAGCAGTCTGAAGCGCCGGGTCATCACGCAATGAATCATGATCGTTAAGATCTTCGTAGCCCAGAACTAACCCATAGATCCGCTGGCGGTACATCGAAAGCTGGGAGTGTTCACAGCGCCCCCGGTGTCGTGGATCCCTCAGAACCTTGTCCAGATCCCGCGTAAGCCCAAGCTTTCTGTCGACCTGCCTGAGCAGCAGGCTGCCGGCATCACTGGTCATGCTCCCGCCCTTGAAATCAACATCGATTTTCGTGATTTACATGTTGGAAAGAGGTCAGCGATCGGTGTACATTCTGGCATGGCGGATTCCTTCTGTTGTGCTTTGGTAACTAATTGCACTATAACAGGTTACAAGGAATTCGTCATCTTTTTTGTAAAAATTGCGGGCTAGCACTCAGTCGTCTGATTGTTGCGCGGCTTCTCTGGCGCGCTTGGCGGCCATCGCCTTGCGAAGGTCTTCCTTCTCCTTGCGGAGTTTCTCCTCTTCCATTTGTGCCGTCTGAGTATCCACCGTAGGTTTTTTAGGCACTGAATTTTTATTACATCCTGTAAAGTACATCGCAAGAAGAGTACTCAATATTATCGCAACCGGTTTCATTGTGAATGCTATCCT
>JAAENL010000297.1 GCA_024224435.1 Halieaceae bacterium | reverse complement strand
TGCCCCAGATTTTTTCCTTTGCCGACTGAATCAAGCCGCCCATGCTGCCGGTGGTGTCGAGAACGAAGACAACTTCAACGGCGTTGGCGGGACGGACTGCAGGCGGGGCCTGAACTACAGGCACCATCTGAGTCTCCTGAGAGAGTGATGGAGCGACGAACAGTAGAGCGATGGAGCAGAGAGCAACTTGGAGTGATAATGCGTGCATGGCGTACCTAGGTGGGGTTCTGGTACAGCATTCTACGACACGCTTTTCTCGATCTTCGTATCTGAGAAGTAACAGCCGCTAGTGACTCATCGAAGAGTGCTTAGCCCTGACCACGCAATACTGAGCCGCGTACGTCGCCGCGTCTTTTGACAGAGGCGTACCCGGTGCAAAAAGGCCAAGAATCGCGAAAGTGCAAGGCGCTCGGTGCCACGGCAGGTAGATGGACTGTTGCGGGCGCCATGGCCCGCTGCTATCGGCTTCTTCAAGGGGGAACAGCCGTTACTATGAATGGGTAACTGGGTAGAATGCGGAACCGCATACCGAT